>CAIKNB010000098.1 GCA_903828685.1 Candidatus Uhrbacteria bacterium
GCGGGCATCTGGAATCCAAAGAAAGATTCAAAGAAGCAGCTGCGCGTGAGCTTGGGGAAGAGACGGGTCTCACGGCCGCAGAGTTCCTGTTTGAGAATATCGTCAACCAAACTCAGGGCGAAAAGCACTACATCCAGATCGGTTTCAGCGCGCAGGGTGTCAGGGGCGAGCCAGAATTGTCGGAGCCGGAATTATGCGAAGAATGGAAATGGTTTGATTTGGCGGATTTGCCGGAAAACATTTTCACTCCGCACAAGGAGCAAGTCCGATTATTTATAAATAAGGAAGTCTCAAAGGACTTACCGGACGAGCTCTTGGCGGACTTTTAGGGACAAAGCGATCCTGTGGGCTTTGTTTTTGCCAAATTGCGCCTTTTCCGCTAGTCTTACAGTGTTATGGCCAACGTAAATACAGACAAAAATGCCATCGCGCGCTTCCTAACCCGTGCCGTGGAAAACGTATATCCCACGCCTGAAATGCTGGGTCAAGCCATGGCTTCGGGCAAGCGGCTGACCGTGTACGTGGGCATCGATCCCTCGGGCCCGTCGCTCCATATCGGCCACGCCATCGAGCTGCGCAAGCTGGCTGAACTGCAAAAGCTGGGTCATCGCATCATCATGCTCATCGGCGACTTCACAGCCATGATCGGCGACCCCACGGACAAGGCTGCGGCGCGCAAACAACAGACGCGCGAAGAAGTTTTGGCAAACTGCAAGTCATACAAGGAACAGGCGTCCAAGATTTTGGATTTCGGCGGCGCCAATCCCGTGGAGATAAAATTCAACAGCGAATGGCTGGGTAAAATGACATTCGCGGACGTGGTGGAATTGGCCTCGCATTTTACGGTGCAGCAGATGCTGGAACGCGACATGTTCCGGCGTCGCTTATCTTGGCGTTCGGATTGCCCGTTTTGCGGCAATGAGAATCTCCAGGCTGCGGAATCCCAGGAAATGAGCGAACAAGACGGCAAACATATCTTGGTTTCCACCTATAACGACAAAGCATGGAAATGCAAAAAGTGCCACAAGGAATACTCGCCTGAATCGGCCGGTGACATACATTCGCCACGCCCCATTTACCTTCATGAATTCTTTTATCCGCTCATGCAAGGCTATGACTGCGTGGCTATGGATGTGGATTTGGAGATCGGCGGCAATGACCAGACGTTCAATATGCTGGCTGACCGCACGCTTATGAAGGAAATCAAAGGCAAGGAAAAATTCGTGTTGACCTGCAAGCTGTTGACCGATCCCACGGGCAAAAAGATGGGCAAGAGCGAAGGCAACATGATTACGCTGGCCGATACGCCCGAGGATATGTACGGCAAAGTCATGAGCTGGACCGACGGCATGATCTTGCCGGGCTTCGAGCTCTGCACCGACGTGGACGAAAAGGAGATCGCGAAAATCAAAGAAGCCATGGAAGACGGAAAAAATCCCATGGAATTCAAGCGGCGCTTGGCGCGGGAAATCGTCAATTCGTTCATCTCGGCCGAAGCTGCGGATAAGGCTGACGAAAACTTCACTACTGTGCACCAAAAGCATGAAGCGCCGGAAGATATCCCGGAACTGAAAGTCAAAGGCAAAATCAAACTCGTGGAAGCTTTGGTCAAGTCAGGTCTGGTGGCGTCAAAGAGCGAAGCGCGACGGCAAATCGAACAAGGCGGCGTCAAAGTCGACGAGCAGGTCGCGAACGATCTCGAAGCCGAAGTCGCTGCAGGTGCCTTGATCCAAAAAGGCAAACGCTTTTTCGTCCGACTCACCTGATATGCCAGCTTATACCTGGGACGCAATCCTCCAGTACGTGGCGCGTAAAATCGGCGAAGCCGCGGATACGGCTGTGGAAACAACCGAGCTGGTGGCGCCTCCAGACGCAGCTCTCGGGGATTTGGCGTACGGCTGCTTCAAGCTGGCGAAAAAGGCAGGCAAGAAGCCGGACGAAATCGCGAAGAGCTTGGAGGCTAAGTTCGCCAAAGGCGACCAAACCATCGAGACTGCCAAAGCCGCGGGACCTTACCTCAACATCACGCTGCGCACAGCCGACCTGATCACGCGCGTGGTGCTGGATGTGGAAAGCAGCGGTGCAAAGTTTGGTGCGCATGACCAGGGCAAGAATCAGCAGATAATGCTCGAGTACGCGCAGCCTAATACTCACAAGGAATTGCACGTGGGCCATCTGCGCAATTTGATACTGGGCGCATCCTTGGCCCGGTTGTTGCAGAATGACGGTTGGAAAGTCATCACCGCAAGTTATCACGGTGACGTGGGCGCGCACGTGGCCAAATGTTTGTGGTTTTTGGTGCGCCAACATTCATCAGTAATCGCACAACCCAAGCCAAAAAAAGCCAAGAAAGGCGAAATGCAGGTCGAGCTCATGGCGCCCGAGGCTTGGAGCTCATATATTTTGGAACATCTAGACGCCAAGATGGCCGAACAGATTTTGGATGCTTTGCCCAAAGAACAGAAGACCGGAAATTATCTGGGGAGCCTGTATAGCGAGTCGAGCAAGGTCTTAGAGGAAAATCCGGAATGGAAAGACGAAGTCTCCAAAGTGCAACAGCAGCTCGAAGCGCATGCTGCGGGATGGCAGGCTTTGTGGCAGGAGACGCGCCGCTGGTCCGTAGCAGAATTCGCGGAAATTTTTCAGGAACTGGGCGTGATGATCGACCGCCAATATTTTGAAAGCGAGGTCGTGGCTGAAGGGCAGAAAATCGTGGATGGATTGCTCAAGAAGAACATCGCCAAGCCGAGCCAAGGCGCCATCGTGGTGGATCTGGAAGGGGAGAAGCTAGGCGTTTTCCTGGTCCGTAAGTCGGACGGCACGTCGCTGTATTCCACCAAAGATCTGGCTTTAGCCGAATTCAAATTCAAAGAGTATCCCAAACTGGAGCGCAGCCTGATGGTGGTGGATTTCCGCCAGGCACTGTATTTCAAGCAGCTCTTCCGCACGTTGCAGCTTATGGGCGTGGACAAGCCGCTGGAGTTCGTGGGTTACGAATTCTTGACTCTCAAGAGCGGCGCCATGTCGAGTCGGCAAGGCAATATTGTGACATACGAATCGTTCCGCGATGAGGTGGTGGAATACGCGCGACGCGAAACAGCTAAGCGCCATCCGGACTGGCCGCAGGGCAAAGTGGATCATGTGGCCTGGTGCTTGGGCCTCGGCGGCATCAAGTATGGCATGCTCAAGCAGGACAGCGAAAAAGTCATAGTCTTCGATCTGGAAAAGAGTCTGTCGTTCGATGGCGACACCGGTCCGTACATCCAATACGCAGCCACGCGGCTGCGCTCCATCCTGAAAAAAGCCAACTGGGAAGCAGCAGTCGGAATCAAAGACGGCGATCTAATGAAGCTGACGGAAAAAGCCGAAAAGAAACTAGCCCTGCAACTCGGTGTTTATCCGGATGTCTGCGCAGCTGCTGCCAAAGGGCTCAAGCCTTCCATCCTGGCACAGTGGTGCTTCAGCGCGGCGCAGGCAGCCAACGAGTTTTATCGCGACGTACCCGTGCTCGAAGCACCGGCCCAAATCAAGGCCGCGCGCCTGCAATTGGTGGCCGCCGCTTCTTCGGTTTTGATGTTGGGCTTGAATCTCCTCGGCATCCCGGTGCCGGATGAGATGTAGGTTATGTACCAACTTCCTTTGGAAATGACGCTGACCGTGGGCACGGGTTGTGCCACGCTGTTTTTGGGTTTCACGGCTTGGTGGCGCAATCGCTGGGCCACGGGCAATCTGTTGTTCGCGCTCATGGTCTTTTCCTTATCCATCTGGACCACGGCCGACTGGTTCATCGTATCGATCCCCAGTACGCAGCCCGTGGAAATCTTGCTCTGGAAGATGATGTTTTACGCCACGGTTTTTTTCGGTCCGGCTCTGATTTTTCATAGCGTGTCGTATCTTGCACATTTGCCGCTGCGCCGCCTCAACCTGCTGGTGTATCTCCTTTCGCTCCTGTCGTTCGGCTGCGCAGTCGTGGCATTAGCCCTGCATTTTGCGGGCATCGCGGATTTTTCTTACCTGTTGGCGCTCAAAGCCGCGGCTGCCGTGGGCCTGGTCATGTATGCCTTGGCCGTGCCTTACGTGGCCTTCCATCTCTACCCCATGATGCTGTCGGAAAAGCTTTCGGAACTGGATCGGCGGCGCGCCGGTTATGGCATCATGATCCTGCTGCTGTTCGTCATGGCTGGCATCTTGCAGCTCATCATCGGTCCTATTCCCGTGGGCTACCTCATGCCAGGTGTGGCTGCGGCGTTCCTGGTCTGCTCGCTCATGAGTTTTGTGCGCGCTTCATTTTTGGATGTCGAGCTGGGAGGGTTAGAAGCATTTTTCATCCTGCTGGCAGCCTATGCCGTGGTCATGATTTTACGCGCCGAAGACACGAACGAGATTTTTGTCACACTTTCAGGTTCTTTGATTGTGGGATTGTTCGGAGTTTTGGCGATTCGTACAGTGCATGGCGAACGTACCAAGCGCCACTATCTGGAGGATGCCAACCGGCAGCTGCACATGCTGGAAGAAGCCAAGTCGGATTTTGTGGACATGGTAGCGCACCAACTGCGCAGTCCTTTGGGCGCCATCCGCGGCGCAGCTTCCATGCTGGCAGCCGGCGATTTCGGCAGCATGCCGGAAAAAGCCGCCAAGGCATCAGGCCAGATCCAGGACACGGCCACGCGCTTGCTTTCGCTTTCTGATACGTTTTTGAATTCTTCCCGTCTGGAAGTCGGGGCTTACCAAAGCGTGCGCGTGCCGACTGATTTGCGGCAGGAAGTTGGCGGCGTGCTGCATGAGATGGCTTCGGCCGCCGAAGCCAAAGGGCTAAAGTTGGAGTCTGATGTTTGCGGCGAGTGTCCGCAGCGCGCTGGTTTGGATCGGGAAGTGTTGGAAAACGTTTTGTTTAATCTGGTGGACAACGCAGTCAAATATACGAGTCAGGGTTCGGTAGCCATCAAGTGCAAAAAAGACGATGACTTCATCTATCTTGAGGTCAAAGATACGGGTCCAGGCATGACGACTGAAGAGTGCCGGGATTTGTTCAAAAAATTCCATCGCGGCAAAGTCGGGCGCATGCACCAGAGCGACGGCACGGGCTTGGGTCTTTATGTAGCCAAGCGTTTGGCCGAAGCCGCGGGCGGGGAAATCAGCGTATATTGCGCCGAGATGGGCAAGGGTACGGTATTTACGCTAAAGATGCCGTACGACAGAATCTAATAATTAACTTTGACTTTTGACCCTATTGTAGGTAGGGTATTGCCGTATGTTTACATCAACCAAGAGGCCTGACAGGCCGGAAAATTACGACAGTTTCGGCGGGGGTTCTAGTTCGTCCGCCGGTTCTACCGTCATCGCGCGCGGGGTGCGCGTGGAAGGCGATTTTACCAGCCAAGGCGACGTGGTCATCGAAGGCGAAGTCAACGGTCACGTGACCACGAACTCGCTTTTGACTGTAGGCAATGAAGCTAAGCTCAAAGCCGAAGTGGCCGCTGAAGATGCGGTCATCGCCGGTTCGGTTGAAGGCACGGTCACGATCAAGAAGCGCTTGGAGGTCAAGGCTACGGCTAAGATCGTGGGTGACATCACTTGCGAGACCGCGGTCGTGGAGGCCGGTGCAACCTTAAACGGTAAATTCATGGTCGGCGTGCATAAAGCCGCAACGGCCAAAGAAGACGCTTCGGTCAAAGCCAAGACCGCCGAAGTCGCGGCTTAAATTTTGCCCTAAGCCGGGCGCACCCATATGAGCAGCGCCGGTTACGCATTCATCTACGACGATTTTTTGAACGATCGCAAATACGAGCGGCCGCTTGCCGAACTCGAAGCGCGTTTGGCGTCGCTTGACCTCACGGGTCGCGTGGGTCGGTTAACGTTGTTCCGGAGCGCCAAGGATCTGATCGAGAGCCTGGTGAGCCAAGGCGTGAGCACTGTGGTCATCGTGGGCAATGACCGCACGCTGGATAAGGTCATGTGGTTTTTGCCGGATCTGGACGTCACCTTAGGCTATCTGCCGGTTGACGGACCTTCACGCGTAGCTGAAATCCTGGGAATTCCTGTCGGATCAGAAGCTTGCGATATTTTAGCCGCACGTCTCATCGAGACAGTGGACATGGGCAAGCTGGATGATAGATATTTTTTGACCGAGGTGGCTTTGGAGCAGACTACGGCAGCCGTGGATATCGAAGGCAAATTCAGGATCTCGCCCATCGCCGGCGGCTCGGTGTATATCCGCAACTTGGGCAGTGTTGGTGAGCAAGGCGAGGCTTCGGCGGATGCGCGCGACGGACTGCTCGAAGTCGTGGTGCAGCCGCAAGAGGACAAGCGCGGGGGCATGCGGCGCCGCAACAACCCCGCGGCTACGCGGATCTTTATGCGTTTTGGCGAGATCGTGTCTAACGACCCGGCTGAAGTTAAAGTGGATAATCACGTGGTCAACAGTATGAAGTTCAAGATCGGCATCGTGCCCAAGAAACTCAAGATCATCACGGGCCGTAGGCGGCAGTTACTTCCGGCCAAGGGAGGGTTGCTAAAAAACGCGGCCAATGCTAATCTTTCGGCGTCCAAGTGAATCACTAGAATCATGCGCAGGTGGCGGAACTGGTATACGCACCAGCTTGAGGTGCTGGCGGGGGCAACCCCGTGGAGGTTCAACTCCTCTCCTGCGCACCATCGCGTTGAACGCGATTACCCAAAATCCCCGTTAGGGGATTTTGTTTATAGAGAAGGGTTAAACTTGAAAGATTTATGGAAGAAATAAAAAACACGGGGACACAAATTTCGTGTCCCCGGAGCGCGCGGCGTCCTATGGCCCGCCGGCAGGATTATCTATAACGCAACTTGGCTTTCCTGTCAAGACCTGGCCTTGGCGGCGCCTTTGAGCCTCGCAACGATGAGTTTGGCGTCGTGCATGCAGAGCTTCCGACGGTTAAAACGCAGGGAAGCGAAGGTGCTCTCGTCGAGTTCTCTCATGAGGTACTCGAGTGCTTCTTTTGCATCTGGCGCATCAGGTCCGTCAGAAGCCGAGAAAATACCAGCGTTTGAAGCGCTTTGAGTCATGTCACACCTCTCCTTTCAAAAGGTCATATTTATCAGTTTAGCAGGATTTTTTGAGTTTGCA
>CAIKNB010000099.1 GCA_903828685.1 Candidatus Uhrbacteria bacterium
CCCTTGGCCTTCGCTTTTCCCAGCACACCCATCGCAAGTTGCAGAACCTCGTCGCTGTTCACGTACTCGCGATCTTTGCCCAGGGATCCGGTCAGATCGACACGGCCGAACACAACGCCGGCAAACAGACGCAGATCCGGCAGCGCCATCATCTCGTCCATTTTCCGGCAGGCTTGCGCGGTTTCCACATTTGCCAGGAATTTCACGTTCCGCCGCTCATCCTCCGGAAAGGCCAGCTGCACGCACCGCAGGTACTTGGACAGCGCATAGGCCGATTCCACCATCGGCGCTACCAATGCCGCCACACCGATGGAACGCGCGTCGTACATGTCCTTGAGCGCTTCGCAGCCGCCGATCTTGATGGTCAGATCAAGGCCGGCCTTGCTGGTGACATCTTTCAACCGCAACGCCTCTTCAAACCGGGTGCCCTCGGCTTCAAACTCAGCCTTTACGCTCACAACATGGTGGTTTTCACGCAAATCGCGCAATATGTCAACCATCTGCTCTTCGAGTCTGTTCATGCCGCCCATCCTTTCACTATCATGAGAAACTCACGCAAAAGGGTCTCGGTTTGCGCCACGGGAAGGCGCATCTTTTCCATGTGACCCGCGCCACGGGTCAGTATGAATGTGATCCCATCGCCCGCGTTCTTCTTATCCTGTCGCATGGCGCCAGACACGGCCTCCGGATCCAACCGTGCCAGCACCTGCTCGTATCCGCCCCAAAACGGTCTTAGCCAGGAAACGATCTCCTCAAAACTCCCGGCTGAAACAAGGTTACTCCTTTCCGAAAAGAATACCGCGCCGACCACTCCCATACTGACAGCAATGCCGTGGGGAATCTCATAATGCGTAACAGACTCAAAGGCATGCGCAAATGTATGTCCGTAGTTTAACAGATTGCGAATCCCGTGGTCAAACTCGTCCTCCTCGATATACCGCTGTTTAATCTGAAGCGAATTCCAGACGATGTCCCGCATGGCGGGGGTATTGCCCGTGGCTTCGGGTAAGGCGCGACGCAAACGGCTGACCGCATCTTCTCCCGCAATCAGGTGCAGTTTGATCGCTTCACCCAGTCCCCCGATGATCTCTTCGCGCGTCAGCGTCCGCAGGAAGTCAAACGCAATCTGCACTTCGTGCGGGGGGTAAAAGGTTCCCAACTGGTTCTTGTACGGTCCGATGTTCAGCGAACTCTTGCTTCCAATGCAACTATCGCACTGGGCCAGCAGTGTTGTTGGCAACAACGTCCACCGAATGCCGCGAAACAACACGGATGCAATGAAGCAGCCGATATCCTGCACGACACCGCCGCCAATTACCACCAGATGCGATCTCCGCTGGCATCTGGCCTGGAGCAGCCAGGAGAAGACTGGCGCCAGTTGCTCGTATGACTTGGCTTCCTCAGACGCGGAAATGAGATACGCGCGTCCGTTGTCGAGTGCCGGCGCCAGCGCCTCGTGGTGCAGGTCTGCCACCTTGCGATCCACGAGGAAAAAAGGGCTCTCCCCGTTACCGGAAGCGTCCAGAGCGGCGCGCACGTTGTCAAAGGCAGTCACACGGTAGG
>CAIKNB010000100.1 GCA_903828685.1 Candidatus Uhrbacteria bacterium
CAACTGAGCTACCCCGGCATTAACTGCGGCAATTTATACCTTATTCCTTGACCAGTCAATGCCCGCATGTTTTTGGCCCTTGCGGCACTGGGTGTACAGGGATAAACTATGCGGGCTTAAGAACTATGGGACGCATCATCTCGGTCGTCAACCAAAAAGGCGGTGTGGGCAAGACCACCACGGCTATTAATTTGGGCGCTTATCTGGCCGAAGCCGGAAAATTCGTGTTGATCGTGGATCTGGATCCGCAGGCCAACGCCACATCTGGCGTGGGCATTGACCATCGCAGTTTGGAACGCGGCGTGTACGAAGCCATACTAGGCAACGTCAACGTCCGCGACATCGTGCAACCCACAGCGCATGAGACTCTGCGCATCGCGCCGGCGACCACGGCTTTAGCCGGTCTTAACATCGAGCTGGTCGACATGCAACGCCGCGAGTTCAAGCTGTACGAAGCTCTGCTCGCCGTGCGCAACGATTACGATTATATCCTCATTGATTGTCCGCCTACCTTGGGTCTCATCACCTTGAACGGCATCGTAGCTGCGGACGAGATCCTGATTCCGGTGCAAGCCGAATATTACGCCTTGGAAGGCCTGGGTCAGCTCATGGAGACCGTGAATCTGGTCAAAGAGCGCATCCGTCCCGAAGTGGATGTGTTGGGCGCAGTGCTCACCATGTACGACACGCGCAACAAACTCTCCAACGACGTGCTGCAGGAGCTCTACAAATATTTCCCCAACAACATATTCCGTTCCGTGATCCCGCGCAGCGTGCGATTGGCCGAAGCTCCGTCTTTCGGGCGCACCATCCTGATGTTCGATAATTCATCCAAGGGCGCCCGCGCGTACGAGCGTTTGGCGCGCGAAGTGTTGGACAGCGAGTTCCAGCATCTTTCCGTCATATGATAATCGGACGTCAATCAGGACTGGGTCGGGGATTGGGTGCGCTCATCCCGCCCAAGCCGCAAGCTACGCCGCCAGCTGGGCCGGTAGTTTCGGCGAGTCCTGACGACGTGCAGCCCATGGCGCATTTGAACGGCGAAGGCGTTCGTCCTAACACCAGCGAAATCCATCATCTTCCGGTCGGTCTGGTCGAACCCAATCCGCACCAGCCGCGGCATCATTTTGATCATAGCCAGATGGAGGATCTGATTTCCTCAATCCAGACGCATGGCGTACTGCAACCTATCGTAGTCACGCCATCGGGTGCGGGCAAATACGAACTCATCGCCGGTGAACGCCGCTTGCGCGCCGCCAAGATAGCCGGTCTAGAAACCATTCCGGCCATCGTGCGCACGGCCACGGAACAGCAAAAGCTGGAGCTGGCGCTCATCGAAAACATTCAGCGCCAGGAATTGAATCCGTTGGAAGAAGCCGAAGCCTATCTGCGCTTGCAGAACGAATTCAACCTGACGCAAGAGGATTTAGCCAAACGCGCGGGCAAGAGCCGCTCGCAGGTCGCCAATACCATCCGTCTGCTGAATCTTCCCGAGCCCATCAAGGAAGCCGTGGCGCAAGGTAGAATTTCCGCTTCCAACGCGCGTACGTTGCTTTCGTTGCCTTCTGAAGATGAACGCATGGCCATGTTCCAGGTGATGTTGGAAGGCAATTTTACGGTGCGTCAAACCGAAGCGCGCATTCCGCACAAGCACAGCCGCCACGCCTCGATCATCGATCCGAATCTGGTCGCCACCGAGCAGCGTTTGCGCAATGTCTTGGGAACCAAAGTCACGATCAAACGCGACCCGCGCGGCGAAGGCGAAGTGCGCATCACTTTTTTGAACGACGAAGACCTGAAATCCATCATCCAGCGCATCGCGGGGGAGGAATAAGCATATGTTAGGGGAACCAAAATTCGAGAGTCGAGAGAGCGCCGAACAGAAATTGGTTCGGTTGCTTAAAGATAAGGGAGTCCATGATCCCGAAGCCAATGAATTTTTAGACAAATGGACTCGTGAACAAGAAATGACCATTGAACAAGCGGAAGATTATCCTCTTGAACAGATTCAGTTCAATCTTCGAAGAGCGCGATTATATTTCAAAGCAGGTTACGTGGATGAGGCGCTCGAAGACTTCGAAGATGCCAGGACGCAGGCATGGAACGAACAAAGGACGGAGCTCTACGAAGCCATCATGAAAGAAATAGATAAACTCGAATAATTTTGCCTTCTCTACTTCTTCAACAATTTTTTCGGTATCACCGAGCTGATCCAGTTGCCCAGGGAAGTGCGGGCGTATTGGCGTATCTTTGATCGGGCATGGCGCGTCTTCACGAACTTGAGCCAGTCCGGATTCGGTCCTTTGCGCGACTTGTCGATAATGATTTCCACCACGTCGCCGCTCTTAAGCGTGCGGTCCAACGAGGCGATGTCGTCATTGATGCGCACGCCTGTGCATTTGTTGCCGATGTCCGTGTGGATGAGGTAGGCAAAATCCACGGCCGTGGAATCTTCGGGCAGCTCGATGACGTCGCCTTGGGGCGTGAACACGAAGATGCGGTCCTTGAAGATGTCGATTTTAATCTCTTCCAGTGATTTGAAGTATTGCTGTTTGTCTGAAATTTCGCGCTGGATGTCGGCTAGCTGTGCGACCCAGTCTATTTTTGGAGCCGGTGCGTGGGCGGCGGCGGGCTTGGTCTCGTCGTACGACCAATGCGCCGCAATGCCGAATTCGGCGGCTAAATGCATCTCGGCGGTGCGGATTTGGAATTCCACCACCTCGCCCTCCTCGCAGAACACCGTGGTGTGCAGTGAGCGGTAGCCGTTGGGCTTGGGCTGTGCGATGTAGTCTTTGATGCGCCCTTTGAGCGGCGTCCATTTGCCATGGATGATGCCCAGTGCCGCGTAGCAGTCGGCGATGTTATCCATGATCACGCGGATGGCCATGATGTCGTGGATGCCTGCGATGTTGCGATCGTGTTTCAAGAGCTTGCGGTACAGCGAATACAGATGCTTGATGCGCCCGTGCACATCCAGATATTTGAGGCCCGCGCGTTCCAGCAGCCCGCGCGTTTCCTGCATCACGCCGTCCAGATAATTTTTTTGTTTGAGCAAGGCCGATTGCTGGATGTGCTTGGTCCATTCGTATTCTTTAGGCAGGACAAAGGGAAAAGCTGCGTCTTCGAGACGCCCTTTTATCTCACCCATGCCCAGGCGGTTGGCGATGGGCGCATAGATCTCTAGGCTCTCGAGCGCGATGCGGTACTGCTTTTTGGGCGACTTGGCGGCCAGCGTCTCCAGGTTGTGCAAGCGATCGGCG
>CAIKNB010000101.1 GCA_903828685.1 Candidatus Uhrbacteria bacterium
AATGAAAGCAGCATCCACAACCGGTTGCCGTGGTCAAAACCCTTTTTATTGCGCTGAATCAAGCGCTCAACAGCCTCGCGTTTGGCGATTTTGAGCAACGGACTCTGTGCCGACAAACAACGTTCTTGGATTAGCGGCAAGAGCGGTCCGCGGAACCACTCGGCCAACGGCACTTGGAAGCCGCGCTTGGGGCGGTTCAGGACTTCGTCCGGCAACACGCCTTGTAGCGCCTTGCGCAAAATAATTTTCTTTTTGCCGTCTTTGACTTTGAGCTCAATGGGCAAGGACAACGCGAACTTAATCATCTCCTGGTCCAAGAACGGCGAGCGCGATTCCAAACCGAAGCGCATGGTGGCGCGGTCCATTTTGACATTTAGGTCGTCGGGCAGATATGAAGTCAGATCGAAATACAGCGCCGGTTCAAGCCCGCTCTCCGTTCCCATGTGCGCAGCCACGAACTGCACCGCATCCGAATCTGCGGTCTGCTGAAGAAATTCCGGCCGGAAGGCCGTATGCAAACGGTGCGTGGAAAAATACGAACCGCAGAACAGCTCGCCGTAAGCCACCTCGCGCACGTGGCGCAACGCTTTGACCGTCTCGCTCAAGCGCTGCAGGCGCACATCGTGCAGCATGTTGCCCAGGTATTTGGAAAGCGGCGCGGTCATGGAGCCGACGACGGGCGCACGGCTCAAGCGCATAGCGCGCTCGAACGCCGTATAGCGCCGATAGCCGCCGAAAAGTTCGTCTCCCCCGTCGCCGTTCAATACGACTTTGATTTCTTTGGCCGTGGCTTGCGACAACAGCCACAACGGCAAAGCCGACGAGTCCGCATACGGCGCATCGTAATGCCGCACCAGTTCGTCCAAGAGCGAGATCAGGTCTTCGGGTTTGGCTTCGAATTCAGAATGGTCTGTGCCGAATAGTTTTGAGATTTCGCGCGCTTCGCGACGTTCATCCATCTTGATGCTGGGAAAACCCATGGTGAAAGTCTGCAGCGGACGCGACACGTGCTTGGATGCGTACGCCACCACGGCTGCGGAATCAATGCCGCCGGAGAGGAAGGCGCCGACCGAAACATCGGCGGCCAGCTGCCTGATTTTTACTGCTTCTTCCAATTTGGAACGCAGACACGCGGCTATATCCGCGCAATCCGCTTTGCCCGGCAATTTTTCCACCGCCGACCAATCGTTATAAGCCTCCAGGCGCAAACCGTCTTGACCCAGATAAGCGTAGGTTCCGGGCGGCAGCGTCCGGACCTCGGAAAAACCCGTGAGCGGAGACGGCACGTATTGCAGACCCAAAAACAGCCGCACCGCGCGCCAATCAGGTTTGAGGTCCACGGCCGGAGCCAAAGCCTTGATCTCCGAAGCGAAAACAAAATCACGCTGGGGCGTGAAGGCGTAATACAAAGGCTTCTTGCCGATGCGGTCGCGCGCCACGAACAGCCGTGCGCGTTCCGCATCCCAGATGGCGAAGGCGAACATGCCGCGCAATTTGTTGACGCAGGCTTCGCCCAGCTTGCGGAAAGCGATTAGGATGACCTCGGTATCCGAATGCGTCTGGAATTTTTCGCCCTGCGCCTCGAACTCGGCGCGCAGCTCCTTATAATTGTAGATTTCGCCGTTGAAGACGATGCTCAACCTGTTGCCTGCAAGATGCATGGGCTGCGCAGCTTCGGCAGATAAATCAATGATGGCCAGGCGGCGGTGCGCAAGCCCAACGCCGGGCGCGGTCCACATAGCGTGGCTGTCCGGCCCGCGATGCGCGATGGCCGCGGACATGCGCAAAAGCAAACCCTGATCCGGCAGGGATTTGTCATGCATGACCACGCCCGCGATTCCGCACATATGTATGGATAAAAGCTAACAGACCGCACACCCGCTGGCAACTGTTAAGCTAAAAGTTTATGTTTTTTCCGCGCTGATTTGTTTTTTCAGCGAGATTTAGCTATGTTAGCTCTAAATATGGAGCAAGCCAAT
>CAIKNB010000102.1 GCA_903828685.1 Candidatus Uhrbacteria bacterium
GCCGGTTACGAAAAGTGGCTGCCCAAAAAAAAGAAATAGAGCGAGAAAAAATAATGGAAATTAACCCCCGAACATCAGACGCAAAGGATCCGCGCAGGAGGTTCGGGGACCGCGGCGAAGATTTCGCCGCGGATTTTTTTACGGCCCAGGGATTCAGGCTCGTGGCGCGCAACTGGTCGTGCCGCTTGGGCGAAATAGATTTGATCGTGGCGCGCGACGGCGTTGTGCGCTTCGTGGAAGTCAAGACGCGTCGCACCACGACTTACGGCAACCCGGAAGAGGCTATCACGCAGAGCAAACTCAAGCATCTGGCGCGCGCCATCGAGGCCTATTTGCGCGCCTGTACGTCGCCGCCCGAGGATTATCAGGCCGATGCCTTGGCTATCACTTTACTGCCAGGCCAAAGTCCACAGTTCCATTGGGTGGAACACATCTTATAGCGTTGAACCGATATGGGGGTCCGGGACTTGATTTATTTCAAGTTTTGTGATTAACTAGGCAATCGTTCATTCCAAGCGTAAGGAGATGAGTCATGCCATTGAAGATGTTGATTATCGACGATGAGATGCCCAAGGCGAAAGGCTACCATAAGATCGGCGAGAAATATCCGGAAGTGTTTGAGATCGATGAGGCCAACGCTTTCGTGATATGCGATGCCATCCGTGATTACGAGCAAGTGGCGATGACCAAGCTCATGCGCCGCAAGTACGACCTGATCCTGCTGGACAGCACATTCATGTTCCACGAGCAGCAAGGCTTGAACATCGTGCTGCTTCTGCGCTCGGGTTTTGCCGGACACGCGGAAGCCGAATTGGGCGGCGCGCTTAACCGCGCGACCTACGTAATCGGCGTGTCAGAATGTTGGGATGAGATAACGAAAATCCTGGATCGCTTGTTCCGGCTTAAGGGCTTGGAGCACGGACTGGATAGCTGGACCCACAGCGGACACGCAAACCTGAAAGGGTTGTGTGCGGAGCTGGATAAATTCCTGCTCTCGCGCAACATGGACCCGGCAAAGGCCCGCCACTCCATATTCTAAGCAATCCGCTGCTCGACTTAAGCCTCGGTTGACCATGTGTCAGCCGAGGCGATTTTTTTATTTGATCAGCATGGCGTCGCCGAAAGAGTAAAAGCGGTAGCCATCATTAATCGCTTGGTTATAGGCGGCCAGAACCGTGCGGCGTCCCCAGTCCGAATCAGCCTGGTGTTCACCGACGAAAGAAGAAATCAGCACAATCAACGTGGATTTGGGCAAATGGAAGTTGGTGATGAGCGCATCAATGACTTTGAATTTGTAGCCGGGAGTGATGAAGATGCGCGTGAAGCCGCGATCGATGCCTGATTCGAGTGCGCGCACCGTGGTCGTGCCCACGGCGATGACGCGATGATTGGATTTTTTCGTCTCTTCGATCAGCTCAAGCGTCTCTGCAGGAATTTCGATCCACTCTTCGTGCATCTCGTGTTCTTCCAGCGTGTCTGTTTTGATGGGGCGGAACGTGCCTAAGCCTACATGCAAAATAACTTCCGCGAATTTGATGCCTTGCGTTTTCAGTTTCTCGATCAGCTCGGGCGTAAAATGGAAGCCAGCCGTGGGTGCGGCCACGGAGCCGACTTCTTTGGCGTAGACCGTTTGGTAATCCGCGGCATCGGTACGGTCACGGCGCGCCGTGACCGAACGATCGATGTATGGCGGCGTCGGCACCTGGCCGATTTTTTCGGTCAGGGCCAGAACCTCCTGTTCGGATTCTCCGAAATCCAAAGCCACTGTTCCATCATCCAACTTTTCCATGACGCGGCATGTACTCCCGTCAGAAAATGAGATTTCAGTCCCAATTTTCAATTTTCGTCCGGGTTTGGCTAGCGCGAGCCAGAGATTGTCTTTCGGCCGCAATAAGAAAATTTCGATATTTCCATTTCCCATCAAACGCGCCTTGAAAACTTTGCTCCGGTTCACGACCAACAAATCGCCAGGCTGCAAATAATCTCCGATGTCATAAAAGTGCCGGTGTTCAAGCGAGCCGTCCTTCCGATCCAATACCAAAAGCCGCGAAGAATCGCGTGGTTTTGCCGGTTCCTGCGCAATGCGTTCCGGCGGCAGGGGATAGTCGAAATCCCTGGTCAACATGGCATGAGCTTACGTTAATTCAGCGAAAAAGAAAACCACGACCGCCGGAGCACGTCAGGTCTTGCCAAGAAATCGATTATTTGTTAATATCCACGCACGAATATGAAGGCCGAATTACACCCCAAATACTTCCCGGAAGCCAAGATCGTATGCGCTTGCGGAAACATCATGACCGTCGGTTCTACCGTGCCTGAAATCCACGTGGAATTGTGTTCCAAATGCCATCCTTTTTATACGGGCAAACAAAAGCTGATCGATACGGCACGCCGCGTCGAAAAGTTCACGGAACGCAAGCAGGCCAAGACCGAAAAGTCCGGCAAGACCATCGGCAAGAAAGCCAAGGCCGAAAAGCGCGCTGCGCACAAGGCTGCCAAGAAGGCGCAAAAGAATCCGACCAAGCTGTCCGAAGTTTAGCTACGCAAACAAACCGCCTGCCAAGGCGGTTTTTGTTATAATGAAAATAATTCGTCATTCCCGCGAAGGCGGTAATCATCGATGGATTCCCCGGTCAAGCCGGGGAATGACAAAAGCATATGAAAGATCTTGAAAAAACCGCGGCCGACGCCCGCGAAAAGCTTAGGCTCATGGGCGAGCAGCTGACTGCCCTGGACGTGTCCGCGGATCCCAAAAAGTTCCGCGAGCTTTCGCGCGCTTACGACAACGAGCGCCGCGTAGTGGAAGCCGGGGACGAATATCTGGCAGCACTCAAATCCTTGGACGAGGCGCAATCTGCCTTGGAGATCGATGAGCCCGAACTCAAACTATTAGCCCAAGCCGAACTGCCTGAAGCCGAGGAGCGGGTGGAACGCACGCAGGAAACCTTTGAACTGGCGCTGATTCCGCCTGATCCGCATGACCAGAGCGACGTGATCGTCGAGATCAGAGCCGGCACGGGCGGCGATGAAGCCGCGTTGTTCGCCGCTGACCTTTTCCGCCTATATTCGAGGTATGCCGAGCGCAATGGTTGGCATACTTCGTTGGTTTCTGAAGCGCGGGCCGAGCTGGGAGGCTTTAAAGAGGTCATCTTCGCCATCGACGGCAAAGGCGCATACGGCGCGCTCAAATTCGAATCCGGCGTGCATCGCGTGCA
>CAIKNB010000103.1 GCA_903828685.1 Candidatus Uhrbacteria bacterium
CGCCGCCGCCCTGGATTTCCAGCGGGTACGGCGTCACTGTCTCATAGTCCAAGTGCAGTTCGGCCAAGTCGCGCCCGGCCTTGCTGAAGGCCCAGAAGTCGGCGGCGGTCTTCACACACGGGATGCGCGGTAGCTCTTTAGCGAGGTTGTCCGCGTAGCGCTCGCGGTAGTCGGGCGAATGTAGCAGGCCGTACACGTAATAGAAAATGTCTTCCTTGCTGATCGTCTCGCCCGGATAGGCCGCTGCGAAGTGCGCCAATCCTTCGTCGGTTATCGCGTCGCGGCGTGTGCGTTCGGCCTTGGCGGGCGTGGGCGTGCCACCCAGCAGCGAAGCTTGCTTCTGCTCAGCGGTGCTAGGCGTCGGTTCGTCGTATAGGTAGAGGGGGAAGCATTGGCCGGTGTCCAGTGTGTGAAAGTTAGGTGTTGTATCCGTTATCAATGCTGAAAATCCACTTCTTGCACCAATGCCAGACACGCAAATGATTTTGTTTTCTGTCTCAGTGCCTGGAAATATTCGTGGAATCTGGTAAACTCTTTCATTGAAACGCCGACTGAAATATAGCCAGCGCTTAGAAAAAGGGCGATAGAGGCTTGCAGTGATGTGCCCATTTTCAAAAGCTAGCACTCTATTCATTGCAAGTTCTGTTTTTAAGTTGGCAGACCAGCTAATCTGCATTTCTTTTAAACTAATGAAGCCGTCAATTTTAGCCTCTCGTGCTGCTTTGTTTAATCCAACATGGCTCTGGTTAAACCTCACAACCTCTGTGTTGTAGAAGTTGATCATACGCTGCATGTTAGCAGTAAGGGTTTGCCTCGCTGAGTTATAGCACCAGGGGTCGCGCGATGTGAGAACACCTTGTGAGAAATTGTTAAATAGCTTTGCTACATCGCTCTTTTTGTCTCCCAGCACGATGTGCTCTGCAAATCCGTCGTCTCTCTGACTCAGCCAGTCGCCGTGTTGGTCGGGTGTGATTGCTTGCCACCCGTCTGTTTCAGCGATACCGGCAATGCTGATGAACTGCTTCATTGCAGTTAATTTGTCTGTTTGGCTTAGGTCGTCACCAATGTTGTAATAGCTGATCTTGCCGCGCTTTTTGGTGTTGGGGTTTTTGACGAACAGCGTGATGGCAATACCCGTCATGCTACCGCTGCCAAAAATATTCTGCCCTTCCTTGGCGCGGCCTTTGCTCAGCATGTTTTTGCGGATGTCGCCGCGAAGATTTAATATGTGAATGCTGCTGAACTCTTCTGCCAGACTTTTGCGCAATCCATCCATCGCGGACTTCTCCGCAAAACCGGAACCAGACACAAAACCGATTACCCCGCTGTTGCCTATCCGGTCAGACGCCCAGCGGAAGGCACGGATATAGCTGTCGTACAACCCTTTTGAGAGCGTCGCTTTTGACCGGGCAACGTATGTGTCGCGGATGCGACTATCCAGATGCGGGTATCCCACGTTGTCGTTATTGTCGTTCTCGTTCTTCTGCCCAACAGAATACGGCGGATTGGCCATGATGACGCGGATATCCAGATTTTTCTGGCGTGTGCGGCGGTTGCTGTTGTCCACCAGCCGGAAGCTCATAAGGTCATCTTTTTCGGAGAGCTGGAAGGTGTCGGTCAGGCAGATGCCCTCGAAGGGCTGATACGCGCCGCCCACAAGGTCATGGTACGCGGCCTCGATGTTGATGGCTGCGATATAGTAAGCCAGCAGTACGATTTCATTCGCGTGGATTTCATGCTTGTACTTGTGGGGCAGTTGCTCCGGGGTAATCAGGCCGCTTTGCATCAAGCGGGTGATGAAGGTGCCGGTTCCGGTGAAGGGGTCGATGATATGCACGCCCTTGCTTCCAAGCGTTTGGCCGAACTCGCTTTGCAGCACTTCGTTGACGCTGTGAATGATGAAGTCCACTACTTCAACCGGCGTATAGACGATGCCCAGGCGCTCGGTCATTCGGGGGAAG
>CAIKNB010000104.1 GCA_903828685.1 Candidatus Uhrbacteria bacterium
AGGTTGAAGGTCATCCGCACGGATTCGAGGGCGTCCTTCTGGTAACCCGAGAATAGCTGTTCTTTCTGGTAAGCCTCAGAAAGCGGCTTTAGCTCTATTTTTACGTTTGAGTGGCCGGCGGCGTCGAGTGGATCACTTGACTGCGCGGGCGTGGCTTCAAGAACAAGCACGTCGTGGAAGGAGCTGCGCCCCTTAACCTGCTTAAATCGTTCCTCGATGACCTTGGTGGCATCTTCCGTGAGTGTGCCGCCCGAGACAAGCACGACAAGCGGGGGAATAGCCTTGTTGTCGAAAAAATCCAGGTTTACTTCAGCGGCGATGCGGCGGCCAACCGCAGCATAGGCAGCGGCCATCCAGCGCGGCAGACCATAAGGCGTGGTTCCGCCGCTCACTCCATAGTTTGTGAAGATCATGGACTCGTGCGCGGCTTTGCCAGCGGTTTTGAGGGCGAGAGCAGCTTCTTTAGATTTTGCGTAGAGGCCCGTGGTCATGTCGAGCGTGCGGGGATCTCCAAACTGCTTGTAGTAGCGGTAGCGGCCATTTACCACTTGGACGATCATGCGGAACCGGCGCGGCATGGTTTCCATTTCCCAGGAGCCATCTTCCGTTTCGACCGGGTAGTCGGCATCTATCGGGTCTGAGAGCGGCGAGAGGCGCACGGTCCAGCTAGGCATGTGGGCTATGCCTTTGATTTCACCTTTTTGATTGGGTAGCAGCTCCCAGCAGGCATAACCTGTAATTTCCTTGTCAGCCGTGGTGCGGCGGCGGATTTCCACAAAAGACATATCTGGATTGCAGAAGCGAAAGAAGCGGTCAAGATTGCGCCGCTCTTGTTCTACTTCCACCTTCAGCTCTTCCGTCAGGGCATCCATTGCTTCAGGGGAAAGACGGGGCTCAAATTCGATGCCGCGCCCGCCGATGTTGCGGACCATGGCGTTTACGCAGGCCGTCAGCACGTCCGAGCGTCCGACGGTTTCAACGCATTTCAGTGGGTCTACATTCGGAGCCAAAACCGTGCCTTCACGAGTCAGGAAATCAAACTGGTCGAGCTGGCAAGAACCTTGGCGGTCAAGTTCAGCGGTGCGAAGTTCCACGCTCAGCGTTGCGCGCCGCTCCACCAGATCCGCGGAGGGCTGCTTTCCGGCACGAATGGCCGTAGCCACGGCCTCATCAAGTGCCTTCCACCTGGTCAGCGCTACCCTATACTGCTTCGCGGCCTCATCTTCGGCGCCGAGCGCGTAAGTAACATCGGCAGACTTCGCGAGCGCACTTGCATCATTCAGGCGAATAATCCGAGCACGAACCGCGCCACGTTCCTCACGTTTAGCCATGCTTTATGGGTGGGCGTTAGCCACCGTCACCGCCTGTATAACTTTTTTTCGTGCTGAATTTTTGGCACCCACTTTGCATTACTAATAAGTATGGAAAACATCGACGGCATGATTCAAAGAATGATGGGGAACACGGTTAAGTCCAACGCGGCCATCGTCGAGCAGCCGGTTAAAATCGAGCAACCGGTCAAAGTCGAGCCATCGGTCGCCCAGCCACCTGTTCAAGCATCCGAAAGCAAGGGCGAGCCAGTCGATATGGACGCTCTTAGCGAGGCGGTTGACCAACTGTTCAAGGTGAAAGCGGAAGTGAAACCGCTGGACAAGGAGGATAAGAGGCTGACCGAGATTGTAAAGAAGGGGCTGGCCGCTTGCGAGGGGAAGGCTCTGGTAACTATGGCCGGGAC
>CAIKNB010000105.1 GCA_903828685.1 Candidatus Uhrbacteria bacterium
CCACGCCTTTGAATTCGTCGTATTTGGAATCGAAGATCACGGCACAAAAATTCTTGTTGCGGTCGCCCACGGGCGAGGGCACGTCGCTCACCACGCGTTCCAAGATCTGATCCACGCCGGCGCCAGTCTTGCCCGAAGCCAGAATTATCTCTTCGCGCTTGCAGCCGATGAGGTGCATGAGTTCGTCGGCGCAACGATCCGCTTCGGAATTCGGCAGATCGATCTTGTTCAGCACCGGTATGATGGCCAAATCCTGCTCCAGCGCCAGATACAAGTTGGCGATGGTCTGCGCCTGCACGCCCTGCGTGGAGTCCACAAGCAAAATCGCGCCTTCGACCGAGGCCAGAGAGCGCGAAACTTCGTAAGTAAAATCCACATGCCCCGGAGTGTCGATGAGATTGAGTTCGTATTCCTGTCCGTCTTTGGCCTTGTATTGCATGCGCGCCGGCTGCAGCTTGATGGTGATGCCGCGCTCGCGCTCCAGATCCATGGTATCCAAAAGCTGCTCTTTCATCTTGCGCTTTTCCACGGTATGCGTAACTTCAAGCAACCGGTCAGCCAAAGTGGACTTGCCGTGGTCAATGTGAGCGATGATACAGAAATTTCTGATTCTGGATTGTTCCATGTTTCAACCCACCGAAGCTTTATCTAATTTACTTACCCTGGGCAGAGGTGGGCGCAACAAGTCTGCCTGAAAAATCGATTTTTAGCAATGGTTCGTGGCTCATCTGGTGCTCGTTGGTCCGCTCACGCTCGGCGTCACGTTCAAGAGATTCAATTCATCGGCTCGCGGAGCGCGCGTCGGCGGCACGAATACCGCGCCGGAAGGCGGCGTGGAACTCGCGGGCGCATTCGCCTGATCCAACAGCATCTGCTGCACCGGCAGATATTCTTCAGGAACATTCGGCTGCGCCGGCAATTGATACGGATGCGCCGGGCGCTGGAGAAGCTCCTGGTTGAGCTTGTGCAAGCCGAACTGGAAACCGGCATCCAACCTTTCGGCTACGGAGAGTTGGCGCACTGCGCTCTGCAACAGCTTGATTTGTCCGGGCACTAGGCTGCGCGCCAATAATCTGAAACCTTGTCCGGCCGAGAGATAAATCGGCGCCTGCGCCAATTCAGCCGCCGTGGAACCAGGCACGTTCTCGATACTGACATCGACCACATGGTCCGCGACCTGGAAGTCCACGCCGTTCGCATCAACAATCACGCCAAAGCCGGTGCCGCGCACCGTGGCCACCACGTTATTCGCCGCCACGCCGAAATATTCATCTTTGCCGAGCAGCCGCTCAAAACGCGTCCAGATTTTGCCCGCGGTCAGTTGCAGTTGCACGAACAGACCTTGTGGCTTTGCGCCATCGGAAAGCAGCACCACATCAGTCCCTGCTTCGAGGCGCGATGCTCCGGCGTCAGGATAAATTAAAATCACGCTACCCGCGGTGACCGTGATGCGGTCGCCGGAAAAAAGTTCGGTCGCCTCTTGCGCCGCGTAAACCTTGCCGCCACGCGCCACCTGGGCCGTGCCGCCATCGAGTTTGAGATAAGCCAGCGCCGTGGAACTGACTGCGCTTTGCGCCGGAGCCTGTTGCGGAGCCTGGACTTGGGCTACGTTCTGCGCCGGTGCGCTTTGCGGCGTGCGTACGATGCGCGGACCCAATTGGACACAGCCAAAGCCTAACAGCGGCAACAGCGCCGCGAACGCGAGCAAGCGAAAATGTTTACGCATATTTTTCGGTTTGATTTTACATTCCCTCGGATTCTTCCGCAATCGCGACCGCTACTTTTTCCCTGAAAAACTTCCGACGCAGCGCGCGGGCGACTTGAAACAGCTCCGGGGATTTGAGCAGCCAGCTCGCCAAAATGAAAATCCCGACTCCGACGAACATTGTGGCACCAGCTTGGAGCGCAACTTCCCAGAACGTGCGTAAATGGAACAGCGTGCCTACAAGTTGGCGCACCGGATAACCCACGGCCAAGATGGCCAGCGAAGCCAACACGGTCTTGCCCAGCGAGCGCGCCATCTTAGCCTCATCCAGCGAACCGTATTTACGGCGGAAGAAAAACCACATGAGCGACAGGTTAACGTAGGTCGCGAGCGCAAAAGCCAAAGCCAGACCCATTACGCCAAGCGGCTGTCGCAAAGTCCACGCCAGCACGAACATCGTGCCTTCGGACACCACGCTGATCCAAAACGGCGTCCGCGTATTCTGCATGGCGTAAAAGGCGCGCGCCCACAGCGGAATAAGCGCCTGGCCGATGAGCGAGATGGTGAACATGCCGAGCACGTTGGCCGTGCGGATGGTGTCGTTCCAGTCGAATTGTCCGGCGCCAAGCACCAAGCGCACAATCTGCGCGCGCAGCAAAAAATAGCCGGCCGTCGAGGGAACCATCAGGAACATGATCTTGTTGGCGGCTGAGCACATCTCGCGCTTGAAGTTCTTTTGGTCTTTCAGACTGGCGTAGGCCGAAAGCACGGGGAAAGCGGCCAGCGCGAACGAGGTGCCGAAAATTCCCACCGGGAATTGCTGCAAGTTGTTGGCGAGATTGAATACGGCTACCGAACCTACAGTCATGGCCGAGGCGAATACCAGCAGGATGACCATGTTGAACTGCGACACGGCCAATCCCATGGTGCGCGGCACCATGAGTTTGATGATGCGCCGTACGCCTTCGTGTTTGAAGGATGGTTTGGGCAGCTTGGGCAATCCGAGTTTGATCGCCACCATAGCCTGAACCAGAAAATGCAAGAACGCGCCGATGACCACGCCCCAGGCCACACCCGTGATGCCCATGCGCGGCGCCAAGAATAATGCGCCGCCGATAATGCCCAGATTATAGAAGATGGGAGCCAGGGAAAAAGCCAGAAAGCGGCGCGTGGCTTGCAGGATGCCGCCCATGACCGCCGAGAGCCCGAGCAGGAACGGCGACAAAAACATGATGCGCGACAAGCCTATGGTCAACGCCAAATTGTCCGGCGAAAATCCAGGCACGGTCAACGGCACGAGCCATTGTGCGCATGCTGCGAGAATCAGACACGCGACAGCCATGAATGCGCCGACCGTGGAAAGGGTCTGCGCCGCGAGCTTCCACGCTTCGTCCTTGCTTTTAGTTTCGAGATACTCGGAAAACACCGGAATGAAACCCGTAGACAAGGCGCCCATGATGATCAAGGTATACAAAAAATCCGGTACGCGGAAAGCCGCGTAATAAGCGTCCAGAGCAGGTCCGGCGCCGAAAGTCGCGGCCAGCGTGTGGTCGCGCAACACGCCCACTATGCTTGAGGCGATGGAGGCGATGCCCAAAATCACCGCCGCGGCCGTCAGGCCGCGCGTTTCGCCATGCCAAAGCTTATGCAATTTTTCGGTTAACGACATACTTCTCATCGCGTGCGATTATGACTGAATTGCTATTTCTTGTCGATGTTTCAACCGTCATTAAACTCTTCTTTCCATTAAGAAAGGCGAGGATTGAATTCTGCACCGAGGACTGTCTGAGCGAGCATTGACTAAAAGCGAGCGAGTTCCGCAGGAAAGAATTTAATCCTCGCCTTTCGTTTTTTCCTTCCCGCCCATTTCGTATTTGAAATATTCTTTCTTGATGGGTCCGCGCGTCATCATGTGCAATTCGCCGAAAATATATTTGAGCGCGATCGACAGCCTGCCGTCTTTTTCCAGCCTGCGCACCGAAGCCGCAATGGGATGCGAACGCAGCAAGCCGAACTTGAAACCCTGCTTTTTTGCGCGCTGCACATAGTCATGATCTTCGGCGAAGATCACCTGCTCATCAAATCCTTTGATGCCATGATGCGCATGGCGCCGCGCCAAGATGCAAAAGCCCGGCGCATGCGGCCTGATTTTTTCCGTGGCTACGACATAAGCGTTGTAAACTTCATGCAATGCCTTATCCAAAGGCTTGCGGCTCAAAGGCTTGACCTTGCAGGTTGCCACATCGATCCCCTTTTTATCCATCTCCGCGATGCACTCG
>CAIKNB010000106.1 GCA_903828685.1 Candidatus Uhrbacteria bacterium
ACGAAGTCTTTCAACAGATCGGACGGCCCATCGGTTTGCGCACGGCCGTGCTCATCGGCGGCGCGTCCATGAATCTGCAGATCCAGGCTATCAGGAAGAACCCGCATGTGCTCATCGTGACGCCGGGCCGGCTCATCGACCACATCGAGCACAAGAGCGTGAATCTTAACGACGTCCACATTTTGGTTTTGGACGAAGCTGACCGCATGCTGGATATGGGCTTCGCGCCGCAAATCAAACGCATCCTACAGGCTTTGCCCCGCGAACGGCAGACCATGCTCTTCTCGGCCACCATGCCGCCAGAGATCATGAAGATCGCGAGCTCATACATGAAACTTCCGGTGCAGGTGGAGATTGCGCGTTCCGGCACCACGGCCGAAAAAGTCACGCATGAGCTGTACGTGGTGAATAAGGATGACAAACTGCGCCTACTGGAGCGCATCCTGTCCGAGAACCGCGGCTCTGTGCTCGTGTTCACGCGCACCAAGCACGGAGCTTCCAAAGTGGCGCGCTGGGTGCGGAATATGGGCCACACGTCGGCCGAGATACATTCCAACCGTTCGCTGAACCAGCGGCGCGATGCCTTGGACGGCTTCAAAAGCGGCAAATATCGCGTGCTTGTGGCTACGGATATCGCGGCGCGCGGCATCGATGTCAAAGGCATAGAGCTTGTCGTGAACTTTGATTTGCCGGACCAGGCCGAGGATTACGTGCACCGCATCGGCCGCACGGGCCGCGCCGGCCAGACTGGCCGCGCCATCTCCATCGCCACCCCGGATCAGCGTAAAGAGGTGGAGGCTATCGAGCGGCTCACGCGCCTGTACCTTCCGATTTCCAAAGTCCCAGAACTGCCGGCAGCACGCAGCGTGGCGCAGCCTCCGGCGCCGCATCAAACGCAACGCCGTCCAGGCGGCCAGCGACCCATGCGCACTTTTCGGCGCCGGCGCTGATGTCTAAAGTATGAATAGATGGTGCGTATACATCTTGCGTTGCACAGGCGGTTTCTTGTATACGGGCATGACCAACGATCTCCCGGCGCGCGTCAAAAAGCATAATTCAGGCGAAGGCGCCAAGTACACGCGCTCGCACCGTCCCGTGAAACTGGTTTGGTCGGAAAATATACGGTCAGAATCCGCGGCGCGCAAACGCGAAGCGGAAATCAAAAAATTAACGCACAAACAGAAACAGGATTTAATCGCATGAAACTGGAACGCACTCCGGAATTCGAACGGGCTTGGGAGCTGATAGACGGCGAAACGCCGTTCGTTTTCATTACCGGACGCGCCGGTACGGGAAAGAGCACTTTGTTGCGCCAATACTGTTTGGCGTCCCAGCGCAGCGTCCCGGTATTGGCGCCGACCGGCGTTGCCGCACTGAACGTGGGCGGAGAAACTATCCATCGCTTCTTCGGTTTTGCCCCGGGCATCACGGTCAAAGACGCCAAGCGCAAAGGCGCCAATTCGGAAGACAAGCTGTATCGCAAGCTGAACTTGATCATCATCGACGAGATATCCATGGTCCGGGCCGATCTGCTCGACTGTATGGATGCTTTTTTGCGCGCGGCCCGCAAGGATCAGCGGCCGTTTGGGGGCGTCAGGATCGTGGCCATCGGCGATCTGTACCAGCTCCCGCCAGTCGTGGCCACGTTGGAACAGGAAAGCTTTGCAAGGCTCTATGCCACGCCGTATTTTTTTTCGGCGCAAGCCGCGCAGGAACTCCTGGATGCCGGACAAGTCGCATTTTTCGAATTGCAGAAGGTTTTTAGGCAAGATGATGCGAACTTCATCAAGATCCTGAATGGCATCCGCGACCAGTCCATTTCGGCAGCCGAACTCGAGGAGTTGAATCGGCGGATCAAGCACGGCGCGCTGCCTGAAGATACAATCGTACTCACGCCCACCAATCGCGCCGCTGACGCGTTGAATGATCGGCGGCTCGTGAGCTTGTTGCCCAAGGCCAAGCGCTTCGAGGGCCACGCTTCGGGCGATTTCGGCGAACGCGACATGCCGACCGACTTGGTGCTTAAACTTAAACGCGGCGCGCGCGTCATGTGTACGGTCAACGATCCTGCTGGCGCTTACGTCAACGGCAGCTTGGGGTGGGTCAAAGGTTATGAGGATGAGGGCGTGTTGGTGGAACTGGATGACGGTCCCACGGTTCGCATCGACGAATACACCTGGAACATGTTCCGGAGCAAATTCGATATCTTCAGCGGACGTCTGGATCAGGAAAAGATCGGAAGCTTCACCCAGATTCCGTTGCGCCTGGCTTGGGCCATCACTATCCATAAGAGCCAAGGCAAGACGTTTGATGACGTGGTCATCGATTTGGATCGCGGCGCGTTTGCGGCTGGCCAGGTGTACGTGGCTTTGAGCCGGTGTCGCTCGCTGGAAGGCTTGCGCTTGACCAAACCCGTGACTTTGAACCAGATCATGCTGGATAAGGCCATCGTCGAATTCCTGTCCGAGATGCGCGGCGAATCCATGCAGCCGCGGAATCTTTTTGCCTTCAAACCGCAGTCCGGTTTACCGGTCGTCGAAACCATCAAGCAAACAGAAATCGAATACGTGGATGAAGGGGAGTGAAGTGAAAGTTAAATTAATTGATAAAAACTTCACCCCGGTTTTGTGCCGGGGTGATGTGAGGTTGTGGTTTCGGTCAAGGATAGTCGTCTGACTCTTTGGGCTTTTCGACCCAATACACCTTGAAGCAAATCGCGCAGTACAGATAACTGGCGCAAATCCTGACTCCGCCGATGATCATAGGATGGTCTTCCGTTTGGTTGCCTTGTGCCAGTTTTTGGCGACATGAGACGCAGGTGCTTGGTTTTTTTTCCGGATTTTTGAATCCTTCAACCTGTTTTTCGAGGTATCCGTTCAATTCACGTTCACGGAACGTCTTCGCAACCTCGAAGCAAACTGAGCAGTGGCTGCAGGCAAGTCGGTTGATGTAATCGTGGCTCCAACTGCGTCCATCGG
Source organism: Candidatus Uhrbacteria bacterium (assembly GCA_903828685.1). GTDB lineage: Bacteria > Patescibacteriota > Patescibacteriia > 2-12-FULL-60-25 > 2-12-FULL-60-25 > CAIKNB01. Next base: position 2,979 of record CAIKNB010000106.1, read on the forward strand.
TTCCCATGATGCCGTTATCGCCGCTATGGTTGACGATAACTGGAAGTAGTTTGCCTCTGTCGCACAGCGAACAGTGGCTGCCGGGTTTGCGGCCAGGAATCTCATCACTGATGCTTTTCGTACTATCCATCTTGACCTCCAATGTGCTAGTCGAAGGTTAAGGCAAGCTGAAGCTTGCGTCAAGGCAAGATCCTCATCGAATATTTGCAGCCGCAATAAGTCTGGCGGTAGATGCCCGCGGCTTTGGCGCGTTCCTGCGAGATGTTTTCGCCGTTTTTCTTTTTCCAATCGCGGCCTAAAAAGTCCAACTCATAGCGTTCAGCCAGCATGGCGCCCAGTTCGTTGACCTGCGTTGCATCTTTGCGCCGACTCACGCTCAAGGTCGTAGCCACGCAGGCAAAACCTTGCCGCTTGGCATAGGCGAACGTCCGATCCAAACGAAAGCCCATGCACAGCTGGCAGCGCGTGCCGTATTCCTTGTCTTGTACATGACCCAGCACGGCCATATCCCAAGCATCAGGCGAATACGGCGCTTCGATAAATTCCAGTCCGAAACCGTCAGCCATGGTTTTGGCTGCCTCGCGCCGGCGGAAAAATTCTTCGTGCGGATACAGATTCGAATTCTCGAAATATACGGTCACGTCAAAATCCGGAAGCAACAGTTCCGGCACATAGGCGCTGCACACGCCGCAACAGACGTGGAGCAGGAGTTTGGGTTTCGTCATTTCGTCCCTTAGGTTATAATCCAATGCATATAAGGTCAATAACAAAAATTTTTTATGAAAAAGACCAATATTGCGTTAGCCGGCTTAGTGGATGCGTTAGGCGTTGTCGCTTACACCGCCATCGTGGCCTACATCATGCTTAATGCGCCCCAAGCCTTCGGCAATATGCGCGACGTCTGGGGTCCGATAGCATTCCTCATGTTGTTCGTGCTCTCGGCTACGGTTGTTGGGTCGCTCGTTTTCGGCCGCCCGGTGTATGTATATTTTGAGGGCAAAAAGAAAGAAGCTGTGGAGTTGTTCATCTTTACGCTGTGCTTCCTGACGCTTGCGACTTTCGGCATGTTGATAGGCATGTCGCTTTACGCAGCTTGAAGCAGCTGACTCCAAGATTTTACGCCGCGCGCATAGCGCGGCGTTTGTTTAGGATCGAAAACAGGAGCAGCACCAAAAAGCCGAAGACCGAACCCAAGGCGGATAAACGAAATGCAGCTTCGGGCGAAATATGATCCCAGATCCTGCCTAAGCCGTAGCCGCCTGCGATGACTGCCACGCCGATGGCAGTGTAATAGATGCCGTATGCGCTGCCGCGAGATTCTGCTGGCACCAAGTCGGCAATGAAAGCGCGCCCCGAACCTTCGGTCAGAGCATAGAACAAACCGTAGAGCGCGAACAGGATCAAGACCACGGCGATATGCGGATCGAACGAAAAGCCATATTCCACGATTGCCAGAGTGAGCC
>CAIKNB010000107.1 GCA_903828685.1 Candidatus Uhrbacteria bacterium
AATGCCTTCGGCTACCTTGCGCACTGTCATGGTGCGGCTAAGAGCCGCGCCACGCACGTTGATGACCAAGCCTTCAAACACCTGGATGCGTTCTTTTTCCTCACCCTTAGTGTTCATTTCCTTGATTTTTTGGTGTACCCGGATCTGCATGCCCGTCTTGACGTCGGTCGGTTGCAAGACCTGGAATTTTTGTGTTTCTGCCATATGTTTACGATGTGGCGCTAGATTATGTCATTTTTCAAAAAGCGTCAAGATGCTGATGGAGGCAGCGCTGCCAGGACCTTCTCTGCAGTCTCTTGCGCACTCTTGAGTGAGGTCGTATCCACGACCAAATCGTAATGGTTCTTGTCCATGTAATCCACGCCATAGATGGCGGCGTAGCGGCGCTTGTCCGACGCCATACGCGCGTCGAGCTCCGTTCGGACGTCTTCAATACTGTCGCGCTTGGCTTCGTCCGGCCTCTCGTGGTGTGAAGAAAATACGCGTCGTGCGGATTCTTGGAGCGCGCAGTCCAGAAAGACCTTGAACGAGCGGGGGATGAAGTGCCACGAGAGCCGCCCTTCAATCACAAAGTCGTCTCCATTTTTGCCTAACCGTTTTTGGTAATTGTCGGCTAAGGTATCCGTGCTTTTGTCGGTTTCACCTAATGCGTTCAGCTCGTCAATCGTCATGCCGCGGTCCATGGCCATCTGTCCGCGAAAATCGCCCACCGAATAAAACGGCAGGCCCAAACGTTCGGCTACGATTTTTGCGACGGACGTCTTACCTGACCCGGGCACGCCGGAGATGGTAATGATCATAACTTGTCCTCAAGCTGTTTGAACTCGGCGATTGGCGGCAAATCATACTCCCGCAGCTCGCCGGATTTCGGGTCTTTGAACCCCAAGTGGACGCATTGCAACATGAGACGCGGCGACTTGAGGCTGCGGCCTGGTTGTTTGACCGCGTATAATTCGTCGCCCATCACCGGATGGCCCAGCGCCAACAAGTGGGCGCGGATTTGGTGCGTGCGGCCGGACAGAATATCCAACTCCACCAAAGCGGCGTGGCGGAAGCGCTTGAGCACGTGATAGTGCGTCCAGGCGGCTTTGCCTTGCTCTTCATGCGTGGGTCGCGCGGCCATGCGGTTCTTGGTTTTGGAATGTGCGATACGGAATTTGATATCGCCTTCATCTTGCGGCATTTCACCATGCACCAGCGCCAAATATTGTTTGTCTACCGAGTGTTCGGCGAATTGCTTCTTCAGCGAGTCGAAAGCGTCTTGCGTACGTGCCACCACCATGAGTCCGCTGACCTCTTTGTCCAAGCGGTGCATGATGCCGGGCCGGTCAGGGTACTCGCCGATCTTGGCGATTTTGGGATCGAACTCCAGAAGCGCATCCACCAGCGTGCCGGTTTGCTGCTTGGCGTCGGGATGCACCAGGAGCCCCGCGGGTTTGTCGATGACCACGTAGCCGGGCGTCTTGTCTATGATGCGTAGATCGGGCAGGGGAGCATGGTCATGCGCACTGGGCGCACCGCTGTGTGCCTCTAAAGTCGAAACGATATCCTCCAACTCCACCACGTCTTTGGCGTTCAAAAAGCGGTGCACGCTGGCTGCGTTACCATTAACTTTGCCGTTGCCGGCTTTAAGCAGCTTGGCGATCTGGCTGCGCGTTACGTCCGGAAGGCGCTCGGCAGCAAAGATATCAAGCCGTTTGCGCGCATCTTCGGGTCCTACGGTCCAAGTGTGTTTCATGGGCGCATCATAACAGTAGACGCCCAAAGAATGAAATAGGAGCCTGTTTTACTTGGCGGGCGTGTTCAGCGAGCAGGTTTCCCACTTTTGGCAGTCTGCCTTTTTGCACGTGCCGCGGAAATACGACCACTCTTCGCATTCCGAATTGTCGTCGAAGATGCACACGCCGTATTGGCCTTGCGCGTTTTCACCCATGCGGTACTTGAGTCCATCCTGCGCGCATTTCACGGCCGCGGGATTGGCAAGCCCTGTTTTGGGTTGCGCCGGAGCAGTTTGTTCTCCCGGCGTCGGCGTCGCGGCTTGGGTTTGGACAGCGGGTTGTTGCTGAATAGACTGTGCGGGTTGTGCGGGCTTAGAGGCGCAGCCGGCGCCAACGAGCATCAATACGGCAATGGCACAAAAAGCGAGAGATTGTTTTTTCATATGGAGCGTTAATTATTTTTTAGTCGCAAGTCCCCAAGCCGAAAGTATGGCCACGATGGTGTACATGGCCAAACCATACACGCAGGCCGGATAGCCTAGGATAGTGCCAGCGGCGCCGGGTGACGGGCACATGGGCGCGGTTTGGGCGATCATTTCCCGGTATGTAAGGAAACCCGAGAATGCCATGCCACATACAGCGATGACTAGAACGATGGTGAGAGCGAGTTGTTTGTTCATAGGCCCGCAGTATACCATTTGATGGCTTGCTTTTGTGCTAGTGAACCATTAAACTGCCGGTGTTAATCAGCGCGAGTAGCTCAACGGTAGAGCGTCTGTCTTATACACAGATGGTTGAAGGTTCGAATCCTTCCTCGCGCACCATCGCGTTGAACGCGATTACCGGGAATAAAAGGCGACGTTAGACGTCGCTTTTTTGTTGGGCTGTCTTCCAGGACCAGCGCACGTAGGGCGCGTCTTTGGGGCAGGTGAGCAGGAATTGCCGCGTGACTTCATCATGCGAATAGCCGCAGCCGAAATCCACACCGAGTTCTTTTTTGATCTTGGCGATAAAACGTTCGCGCTCGGCTTTGGCCAAGATGGATGCCGCGGCCACG
>CAIKNB010000108.1 GCA_903828685.1 Candidatus Uhrbacteria bacterium
ACGCATGTTTTCCAGCAAGATGGTCAAGTGCAATTCACCACGACCGGAGACTTCGAAAATGCCGGAATCGTGTTCCACTAAAATTCGCCCTGTTGCCGTGGGAGATGATGTTTCGAGAACCGAAACATCGGCTAGCGTGAATTCCCGGGTTACGAGGGGATTTTCTTTCGCCGACCCTGCTTTTTAGGGGAAAGTCTCTCTGCGAGCGTAGTACCTAACTGTTTGTTATTTTGCAAATTTAGGGCCGTAAGGAGTTCCTGTTGCCTTGGCGTGCGCTGCGCAGGCACCCAGATGTCGGCCGCCAAAGCTCGTAGCGCAGGTGGGGCATCGGGCGGGTAGAACACGCGGGCACGCAGCACATCCTTGAGAGGATCGATCACTGATGCCATGCTTGGTGCCTTTATGCCCGCCGCTTTGACTCTGCGTTGGAGGACCTTTCCCAGCATTAGCCCAAGGATGACGATCAGGGCGTGGGCGCGGAGCGAAGAATCCCTTCGGTGGCGCAAGGGAAGCATCGTTACACCGCCAGAATCCTTAACATCGCGGAATAGGTTTTCGTTGTGACTCTGCAAGCGCGAGGCTCTAACGATTTGCTCTGGCGTCCAATCGGCTCGATTCGTGACCAACAAAGTTCTGCCAAGCACGTAGTCGTCTAAATGATCCCACGCGTCCGACAACTCCAGAAACTTCAATACCGGGGCGCCCGGGGCCTTTGTAACGGTCACGCGAAACAGTGATTTCATGTGCTCCCGAGATAAGACCTTGGCCACGCGGCCTTCAAGACTCTGCAGCGTGATCGGAATGGATCGCCGCAGACCCTTCCGTTGCCTTTCGAGAAGCCGTTGCAACTCAATTAGGCCAGCCCTGGCTCGGTCACGGTCACGTCGAAGGCCAGGCAACTGACGTTGATGCATTCGCTTGGAATAGACGTCCACAACGCAACGCTGCACCCCATAAACCGCGCAGTGATACTTCTTTGCTCGAATCGGGGAATTCAACTTGGCATCCAACTTGGGTAGTGCGTCGTGCTTGCAGCGTTCGAGATCAGTCAGGTGCCGTGCGGGAAGGCGAATGACGTAATAGCGGGGATCCTTCTCCATGCGCCGAAGCAATTTTTGACTGATGTTACCGCCATCGGCAGCCACGGTCGCATCGATCGACAGATCCAGTGAATCGCGCCGCCGATCCAGCGCCCGAAGAAACCTTCCGAAGGACTTAATGTCGTTCTCGTTTCCAGGATAGACGAAAGTCAAAAGAGGCATCCCATCGTCATCCGACACGAGAATCCCAAGTCCCATCACTCGTAACGGCCGGTGGCTCTTGGAGTGGCCTCGTTGCAACAGACGGCTCGAATTCTTGGCTCCTGCATAGCTGTCGAAGTTTGTACAGTCGAAGGCCAAGGCGTTTGTGCGAATTTTCTCTCTTTCGATAAGTCGCTCAACCACGGCTGCCTCAATTTCCTCGATCTGCTTAGCCGTGATCCCTGAAAGCATTTCATGCATTCTTCGGTCATCAAGCCCCGAGCTTTCTATTGGCAAAATGTCGCTTAACGCGCAACCCTCATAGAATGAACGAAGATTGCACAAACCATTCGTACGCCGCGTGGTCGTTGCACGAGTCACGGCGGCAATCAAAAGCCGCCGTCCCACCGGCGCCGCTCCTTGACGAACGGGGCACACCTTATCAATCAACGACTCGATGCCGAGATCTTCTGCCAGATTTGCCAAAGCAAGAACTCCGCCGACGGACTGAGCAGAGAACGACGATGGGAGTGCGAGTGTCGCACTTCCCTGCAGTAGGTCGACCAATTTCTGCCGATCGCCAATGTAGACGGTTCGCGATGTAACAACCCGCTTGCCCTGCCGTTCCTTCTCCACAAGGTAGAAGTACTCGCGATTTTTGATTTGTTTTGTTACCAAGTGCATAAGTTAGGTACTACATTAATATTTTCCTTTTTGCAACAAAAAAGCGATCCACCCTATGAAATAAGGTGGATCGCGTTTCGTGCTTTGAGAAATATTCAAGTAACCCGGGAATTCACGCTAGGAAGTGTCTTGTCATGTTCCACCGTTGCTCCTGCATCCAACGAGCAACTCACATGTGAATGGAACGCTGTTTCCCCAAACGGTCGCGAGTCCACCGGACGCCGATTTTTGATTC
>CAIKNB010000109.1 GCA_903828685.1 Candidatus Uhrbacteria bacterium
CCGCATCCACGGCGCCCTGGTCCATGCATAGGTTGCGCGCCTGCGCTTGGGTCCACCAGGTGTACCAATCAGGTTCGACCAGTCCGGTTCGGTAATATTGCGGATTGAAGCCGCGCGTGAAAAAGAACGTGTCGGCCAAGCCCACGACTTTGCCGTAGGGCATGAGTTGCGGGATGGTCAGCGCGCCTGAGGTGCTCTTGCTGTAGAACTCGAGACGGCGCAGCGTGGCGCGATACGTCCATTTGAAATTCTGGTTGTCGGACCAATTCAGCGACATCTCGCTGGTTTGCGGCGCAGTCCCCAAGACGCCAGCCGGGATGTTCATGGCATAGGTCAGGCTCTTGAGCACCGTGTCGTCGGGCAGCCCGGTGCGCAAACGCAGAACCGTGATGGTGGGGGAGAGTTTGGGAAGATCCTGAACAAGCGTGACTGTGGCGCGGCTCGGCGGATATTGGATCTTAGGCAATACGCCGAAGCCTTGGCTGGAAGGCACGGCCACCGTGGCCGCGGGATTTATCAGCTGTTCTGCTACATGCTGCGTGGTGGAAGTCGCGGTGAAACTCGGGAGGTTGAGGCAGCCTTGTCCCATGAGTGCCAGACCCAGCAAGGGCAAAAAGATGAAGTGTGGATTGCGCATGGCCAAAGTATAACCGACTCGGTGTTTTCCTGATAGATTACCCCTTGACAAATCCGAAAAAATCTGTCTAGATTGGGTCGGAACCTTCAAGGAGTTGGATCATGCCTAGAACCAAGACAGCCAAGAGCGCTCTCAAGCCTGCCAGCGAAGTCATGCTACGCGAACTCAAGAAGTACGAGGGAAAACGCATTGACATCAGTCTATTGGTGCAAGATGTTGCATCGGCCGGCAACCACAAGTTACTTCGGGTCGATGACGATGGATTGGTCGTGTATGAAACAGACCTAGACAGTCATCCGACCGTAATTTCACACATAGATTACGTGGTCTGTTTCTCTGTTGAAGAGAAATAGACCCATCTGTTCGTAGATAGGGGACATCGCCCCGCCTTACTCATAGGCGGGGTGAATTTTTTTTGACAGAATTAACGTCCCAGGCTATATTCCTAGCTATCAACTAGGAATATATGCCAGGCTTCTTCCGCATCACCGCGCGCGGGCATAACGCGCTCATGCTCATGAGCGAGCTGGCCGGAAAATACAAGTCCGGAGCTTTTGTGTCTTTGCAGGAAGTGGCTGACCGCTTGCACATCTCGCAAGGCTATTTGGAGGAAGTCGCGGGTGCGCTCAAAAAGTCCAAGCTCATCGTGGGCAAGCAGGGGCCGGCCGGCGGATATCGTCTGGCGCATGCGCCATCCAAGATCTCCATGCAGGACATCATGGTGGCCATCGAAGGGCCGATCGAACTCGTGGCGTGCCAAGGCAAGAATCCGCTGTGTCCGGTGGCAGGCAAGTGTCCGTCCAAAAACGCCTGGAGCGTTGTGCAAAAAGCCATCCAAAAATCTTTGCAGCAGACCAAGCTGGATAAAATCACATGAAATCTATCTATTTAGACAACGCGGCCACCACACCGCTCGATTCAAGGGTACTCGAAAAAATGCAGCCGTATTTTTCGGACGTCTTCGGCAATCCGTCGTCGTTCCATGCAGCCGGTTTGGCAGCCAAGAAAGGCGTGGACGCTGCGCGAAAATCCATTGCCGCATTAATGAATGCGCACGCTGACGAACTCGTGTTCTGTTCCGGCGGTACCGAATCCGACAACCTGGCCATCCTTGGTCTAGTTCGTACGAATAAGGCTAAGGTTAAACATGTAATTACGAGCGCCATCGAGCATCCAGCTGTGCTTGAGCTTCTCACGCATCTGCAAAAGGCTGGCGAGATTGAATTGACGATTTTGTCCGTGGATAAATTTGGCCTCGTCGATGTCCGTGAGCTTGAAAAGGCTTTGCGCCCGGAAACGATTTTGGTTTCCATCATGTACGCCAATAATGAGATTGGCACCATCGAGCCCATCGCCGACATGGGCCGCGCTCTGCTCAAGTGGCGCAAAACCCACAACACGCCTTTTCCGTATTTCCATACCGATGCTTGCCAAGCAGCAGGCGTTTTGGATTTGGATGTGGAAAAGTTGCACGTGGATTTGCTGACGCTAAATGGCTCCAAGATTTACGGCCCAAAGGGCGTGGGATTGCTTTTCGTACGCCGCGGTGTCGAAATCGAACCAATCATTTACGGCGGTGGACAGGAAAGGGGATTACGATCAGGCACGGAAAACGTGCCGGGCATTGTAGGATTGGCTGCGGCGTTGGAAATCGCACAAGCTGAAAAGGAAAAAGAGAATGTGCGTCTCACCAAGCTGCGCGATAAGCTCACTGCAGGCCTGCTCAAGATAAAGAAAACGAAATTAAACGGTCACGCTACCGAGCGCTTGCCCAACAACGTAAACATCTCTTTTTTGGATGTAGAAGGCGAGGCTGCGGTGCTGTATTTGGATGCGCAAGGCATCTATTGCTCTACGGGTTCGGCTTGCGCCAGTGGTTCGCTTGATCCCTCGCATGTGATCTTAGCCATCGGTTTGCCGTATGAAGCCGCGCACGGCTCGTTGCGTTTTACGCTAGGACATTCAACCAAACCAGCGGACATCGATTACGTCTTGAAAGTCGTGCCCGATGTCATGGCCAAGCTGCGCCACATGAGCCCTGTAAATTTGGATATGAAATATTTTAAGTGACGGGTCCTGTCACAGAAAGAAAATATATATGCCAAACGATTCCCAACAAGATAATTGCGACATTGTATCCCGCTCCGGCGATCAGGGTTGGTTCTATTCGGATACGGTTAAAGACTACTTTTTTAATCCGCGCAATTTCATGCGCGATGAAGAAGCATATAAGGATGCGGCCATGGGCTTGGTGGGTTCGCCGGCATGCGGCGATGCCATGAAAGTCTGGATTCGCGTTGATCCGGCTACGGAAAAGATCACGGACTGCAAATGGAAGACCTTCGGCTGCGGCTCGGCCATCGCCTCGACCTCCATGCTCTCGGTCATGGTTTTGGAAAACAGCGGCATGACACTTAAACAGGCGCGCGAACTCAAACCGCAGGATATTTTGGCGCGCTTGGGCGGTTTGCCAGCACGAAAAATCCATTGCTCGGTCTTGGGCGACAAAGCGTTGCGTGCTGCCATCAACGATTGGTATCGGCGCCAAGGCAAGCTCGAGAAAGTCGAAGAAGAACACGGACGCATAATCGATTCTGTAGCCAAAGTCACGGACAAGGATATCGAACAAGCCGTACTGGAAGGCGCGGATACGCTGGAAAAAGTCCAAGCCAAAACCAAAGTCGGAACGGGCGATCCGTCATGCCTGCCCGAAGTCGAACAATTGATCCGCTTTTACCGCGAGAAATATCTCGGATCTAGTCCAAAGGTTGAAGTTTGATCACGTGGCGCGCTACGTATTGGTCTGGGCGCTTGTACACGAGCGAAATATCCTTGTTGGAGAACGGAACCAGTCGGTAGCCGAGGCGTTTGAGCTCGGGTTCCAAGTTAACGCGTGCCTGCGCATGCGGCGTTTTGAATTCCGGCCAAATCACGATGAGTTGCGCGCGCGGTTTAAGCAGGCTCTTCCAATTCATAAGGCTATCTGACCAGAGTTGGGTGATGAGCGCGGCATTACGGTCGAGGTCCTGTTGGTTCTC
>CAIKNB010000110.1 GCA_903828685.1 Candidatus Uhrbacteria bacterium
CCGATCTTTTGCGCGCCCATGCAACCGCCGCCGGCTACGACTACGTCGCCCTTGGCTTGGTATTTACCTTCGAGCACATCGCGGGCGATAAGCACGTTGGGCAACTCCACGCCAGGAATGCCCGGACGGATCGCCGCCGAACCTGTAGCAATGATCACGGCATCAGCTTTTTCCTTCGTTGCGGTTGCGGGAGTGAGTTCGGAATTGAATTTGACTTTGATGCCGCGCGCCTTGACCGTGCGCTCGAGATATTGCAGAAATTCATCCCAACCTCTGCGGTAAGGTGCGGCAGCCGCGGCTTCGAGCTGGCCGCCGAGCTTGTTGGATTTTTCGTACATGATTACGCGGTGTCCGCGTTTGACTGCGACGATGGCAGCCTCCATGCCTGCGGGACCGGTGCCTGCAATCAAAACTTTCTTGGACTTGCCGCGGCGCGGTTGCGCAAATTTAGCTTCGCGTCCGCAAGCCGGATTGACTGTGCACCACACGTCTTGCTGCGCGAACAAACGGCTGATGCAGCCCTGGTTGCAAGCGATGCAATGATTAATGTCCAATACTTTTCCTGCCTTGGCCTTGTTGGGCCACTCCGGATCAGCCAAGAGAGAGCGGCCGATGGCGATGAAGTCGGCTGACTTGTTCTTCAGCAATTTTTCCGCCAGCTCCGGCGTCCTAATTTTGGCCACGGCGATGACCGGAATCTTGACTGCGCGCTTCACGCCTTTGGCCAGATGCGCTAGCGGCGCGTCAGGTATGGCCATGGGCGGGATCATCATGCCTTGAGTGTATGACGCGTAGTTGCCGGCGGAGATATGCAAACCGTCAGCTCCGAGTTTCTCCAGATGCTTGGCGATAGCCTCCGTGTCTTTGAGGCGCAAACCACCGGGCACCAATTCATCGGCGCTCAATCTGACCGTGACCGGAAAATCTTTGCCCACGGCGCGGCGCACAGCAACAAAGACTTCGTCCAAAAAACGCAGACGCTTGGCGAACGTGCCGCCATAAGCGTCTTGGCGCTTGTTGGTGAAAGGGGAGAGGAACTGCGTAACGAGATAACCGTGCGCGCCGTGAATCTCGACAAAGTCCATGCCGGAATTTTTTGCGCGGCGTGCGGCTGCACCGAAGGCACGGACCAGCGAGGGGATTTCTGCGAGCGTGAGCTGGCGCGGAACTTCGCCTTCAAGAGCTTCCATAATCGGCGACGGCGCCACGGGACTGAGTCCTGTGACGTGCGAATTGGTTTGCCGGCCGGCGTGGTAAAGCTGTACTCCGATCTTGGCGCCATGCTTATGCGCGGCTTGCGCCAGTTTCTTAAGTCCCGGGATGCACGCGTCGCTATGGATTCCCAGCTCGTTCATAAAACCGCGTCCGTCCTGGCGGATAAAGCTGGCTTCAAGCACCATCATGCCCACGCCGCCTTTAGCGATGGATGAGATGTGGCTGATATACCGTGGCGTCACCATGCCGCGTTCGTCCGCATAATCACGGACCATGGAGGGCATAACCAAGCGGTTCTTGAGCTTCATGTTTCCGATTTTGGCAGGTGAAAATAGCAATGGATATTTCATATGACGACAGTATATGCCATTTTAAGGCTGCTGATAATGAGCCATGCTTAATATTTGGTCCAGAATATCTGCAAATTTTGGCTCAATCATCTTGCTTGACACGGTTTTTTATACATGATAAGCCAATATATCCGCAAAACGCGGCACTCGAACATTTTGGCCCAGCTAAACTAGCAGGGCCACAACATCTACCAGTCGGCAACGACTTCCTCCTCTGGGCAAAAGCTCAGTGGACATAACGCATTTTACCTTGCGCATTTCCACCAGGGCTTTCACCCCAGAAAGGAGGGGTATATGTTGAGCTAACGGGCCGGAGGGGCGATCAGCTAGTCTGGTCGCCCCAAAAGCCAAACACACAGCTACATCCACCTGCCAATTGCTCTTTTGCGGAGCTCTCCCACCTACTCAGCGAGGACCTAAACAGTCCTCGCTTCTTTTTTTAAACATTTGACAATGTTGGATTTATTGCACCTATGCAAAATTTGTTTTATTTAAGCCAAAATCTGCCCACATACTCTTGACAAATGCTAACTTTTGTGCTTTAATCATAGCGTCAACGGACCATTCTAGGTACCGCGACGGATCGGAAATCATTCCTATCCATTCCATGTTCCTTACAACAAGGGGTTAACAATGAAAAAGCAGACTCGGCGGATGACGTGCTGGGCCGCTGGGGCCTTGCTCGTTGGTTTGATGACTTTCGCAGCTCAAGGTTGCGGAGGCCAAGATCCCAGTACGTCCGACAGCGGTACTTCGGGTTCGGCCGGCTTTGCCGGTTCTAACTCGGATGCTGGCGGATCGGCAGGCACTTCTGGTACGGGCGGTTCAGCTGGAACAGGCGGAACTTCCGGTTCTTCCGGAAACGACGGCGGAGCTGGCACCAGCGGAAGCGCTGGCAAAGGCGGTTCAGCTGGAACAGGCGGCACTTCCGGTACGGGCGGGACTGCAGGCACTGCTGGAAACGGCGGAACTGCTGGAACGTCTGGCACGGGTGGTGCAGGCGGACAAGGCGGCACTTCCGGTACGGGCGGGACTGCAGGCACTGCTGGAAACGGCGGAACTGCTGGAACGTCTGGCACGGGTGGTGCAGGCGGACAAGGCGGAACAGCTGGAACTTCTGGTTCCGGTGGGACCGCAGGAACTGCTGGCACTGCAGGCACAGGCGGCACCGCGGGCAGCTCGGGAACGGGCGGCACAAGCGGTTCGTCTGGAACTGGTGGTACAGCTGGAACAGCTGGCACCGGTGGCACGGCTGGAGCAGGTGGCTCATCCGGTTCGTCGGGAACGGGCGGCAGCGGCGGCGCAACACCGTTCGCTTGCAACAACTGGACGCGCGACAGTCTGTATGACGCCTTCAAGATCGACGGCAACGACGTCGAGCTAGTTGGCGGAGTCTGGGGCACCAGCGCTTCCAACATCTACGTTTCAGCCGCG
>CAIKNB010000111.1 GCA_903828685.1 Candidatus Uhrbacteria bacterium
CGCCGTTCACTACAACGAATGTGCAGTCTCCACTAGGTCGGGATGTTTAACTAGCTCCGCTGAGTTGATGAATACCCCAGATCTGAAGCCGCTCCGAGATCCAAGCCAGCGACATCGTGATGTGCGATCTAATTAACCTTTTTTCCTTTTCCCACGGTGACTTTATCGCTTGCTTTCTCGCGAGGGAAGCGTTAGCGAATGTCATACACTATGGACTGGTTACGAGAAGCCGATGCGGAACTCGAGCGGAAGCGCAAACAAGAGGAGGAGCGACGCGAGGCATCACGCTTGCAGTCGGAAAAGTACAAAGCTGAAGCGGACAAAGTCGGGCCGATGGTGTTTGGATTGCTCAACGACCTCGGCGTATTCTGGTATGGCACGCGTTGGTTTAAACAGACTTTTGTGATCCAGACTGGGCCGGTCGGATTATGGAAATTGGGATCTACTATAACCCTAGAACTTCAGGGAAAGGGAAGCCGCGAAGTAAAAGATTACACGGGGGTTATGTTAAAGACAGAGCCTTCGCCTCATTTCATCATTTCAAAGCATGAATTCAGCAATGATTATGGTGATGAAGAAACGCTTATCGAGACTACGGCAGACTCTTCAGAAGCGGAATTGCAGAAAGCGCTTCGTAAAGCGGCCACCAACCCTCCCGTATGGAGCATACGGCGAGGCTAGGTATTCCAACGCAAAAAGCTGCCCCACCGCCGACTTACGACGCGAACCGCGACTGCGGTACGGCCAGCGCCAAGGGCGGTTGGCTCCGGCTGGTTAGGCCTCACGGTCATATTCTAAATAATCCTGATTAGTGCATCTATGGCATCTACAATCTGCTGCTTGCCTGTGTGGTATGTCGCCTGTGCGCCTGTGAATCCTGCTGCTACGGAAACCAGCCTGTCGAACTCAACTCGCCTGTCGCCTGTAAAATCATCGGCGACTGCGTCGGCTGCATGCCTCAAGTTAGGAATCTTGTTTTGGTAGAAATCCGCGAACGTGTTCGCTGGATGAGGCCGATCTGCTGCCTCAGACCTGAACTGAACCAAGAAAGCGCGAAAATCGCGCCTCCTGCCTGTCAGTGCATCATCCGCTGCTAGCTGCCTCAGCTTCAAGTCGCGCTGCCTCTCGCGGTCTTTGGTCAAGTAGTGACTGGCGACAGCAACCGCAAGACCGCCGACAACGCCGGAAGCGATGTGGCTGATAATCTGACTTAAATCTGCGGCCATATTTTATCAGGTGTAGCTGGTGCAAAAACTTATCTGGTGACGTGAACCGTTCTCTACATTTAGCTGATGACATCATCAAAGCCACGCCGAGCTGGGGAAGTCAACCGCGAAAGCAATTGTGGGCAGCTGTCAGGCCTGCCATCTGGCGCGTCATTGCGCTGGGCGGTCTGCATTCTTACCTAATCTTGTTAGGCGCAAATGCTCAAAACTTTCGTGGGTTTGTCTCAACTGCTCCGCCCTCGATAACCGTCTTCCATGCGCTAACTAACGAAGCCTTGCCCTTACTGCTAGACTTGCTTGGAATTGGACGCTGCTGATGCTGACGCTGCCGACGCAACGCAAGCTCAAGAGTGCGCAAACGTGTAAATTCTTTTTGTGTCATACGTTCAATTCTGTGAGTGCGTCTTGCCGCCAACGAAAAGCAACTGAGCCACGCCAACCGCCGCGACGCGAACCGCTACAGCGGAACGGCCAGCGCCAACGATACGGGCGAAGGCGAATGGGTTGGCTGCATGGCTCAATATCGATAAACTACTTGTCCGTGTAAACTATTGCTTTGGCGCGGAAAACGCAGCGAGTGCCACCCAAAAGACCAAAGCCTCCACGTCCGCCAAGACCAATATGGCTGTCACCAAATGATGTATCCGCGTGTAACACGGCATCTGCACCCATCATTCGCGCCCGGTAGAAAATCGCGGTGGTCATAGCGGCTTCCTCTTTTGGGGCACCTTCGCAGGTCAACAGCGCGATAACTTTATATGGTTTCTCTGGCGGCTTCGTGTCGTAAATATCCAAGTGTTCTGTCTTTGTTCGTGTCGTCTGGTCATAGACAACAACTTGAACCCTCTTTGCGTGCTGCGGTGGTGCCTCGGCACCATGCTGCGGTGGTGGCGTATAGCACCCGGTAACAAATAGTGCGAGGGCTAACGATGTGAGTATTGTTTGTTTTTTCATATATGTGCAATGCAGCCTAGACGCCCCAAGCTCAGCCACCGCCGACCAGCGACGGTACCGCTCAACTTTGGGCTGATGACGACAACAAAGCC
>CAIKNB010000112.1 GCA_903828685.1 Candidatus Uhrbacteria bacterium
CAGCGCAACACCTCCGACACGTTCGTTTTCTAACCTAGCCAATTCATCCGAAATAAGTTCTGAAAAATAATTGGTTTCTGAAACGAATTCTTGTGACGCAATTCCAAGTCGTGCGGCATGCCCTGCCATACGGAACCTGGCATTGTCTTGCCGCAGAATCAGGCGCCGCTCTGCCCGGGAGGTAAACATGCGGTATGGTTCGTTTGTTCCGGTCGTCACAAGGTCGTCAATTAAGATTCCGATGTAAGCTTCCTGCCGGCTTAACGTGAACGGTTCCTGACCGATGACCTGCAAAGCGGCATTTACGCCAGCGACAAACCCTTGTGCGGCAGCTTCCTCGTAGCCAGTCGTGCGATTAATCTGCCCGGCAAAGAACAGCCCCGGAATACGCTTGGCCTCCAACGTTGGGGAAAGTTCAAAAGTGTCGATGCAATCATATTCAATCGCGTAGGCATAATCCAAGAACTCGGCCTGTTCCAATCCAGGGATCGAATGAACCAGTTCAACCTGCACCGCGCGCTCCATGCTGTTTGAAATGCCGTTTGGATAGATGCTGAAACTTTCCACACCTTCCGGCTCCAGAAACACATGGTGAGCGTCTTTGTCGGGGAATTTTACAACCTTGTCTTCAACGGAAGGACAATAGCGTGGACCTGTCCCGATAATCCCGCCCCCGTAAAGGGCACTTTTGCCCAAGTTCTCACGAATAATGCGGTGTGTCTCGGTCGTTGTGTGTGTCAGCCAGCATGGAATCTGCCCGTCAGAACTGGAATGTTCCACGTGGAACAAACGAGGCGCGCCAGGCGAGTGTTTTTCATCTGAACACGCCGATGTCGTGGAATGTTCCACGTGGAACATTCTACGGATGTTTGCACCGACATCCCAAGCGCCACGTGCCATCAGTCTCCTGAATTCCAATGAAAAGAGCGGAGCCGGACTGTCACCTAGCTGAATCGTTGTCTTTGACCATGTGATCGTGCGACCATCCAGGCGTGGCGGCGTGCCGGTTTTGAATCTTTTCAGATCGAACCCGAGTGCGCGAATACTTGCAGAAAGGGCTTCTGCTGCTGGCCGGCCATCGCCACCTCCCGAAAACACCTCTGTGCCGATATGGATTCGACCTGTGAGTGCTGTTCCGGTTGCAAACACCACGCAGCGTGACCGGATCTCACCTGTACGTGCCGTTCGAATGCCGCGGAGACGGTCTATTCCTTCGACCCAAACGGCCGTAGCTTCGTCCTCAATGACCGTTAGATTGGGTGTGTCCAGCACCACCTGCCGCATACGCGCCGCGTATCGCAGTTTATCGCACTGCGCCCGATTGGCCTGTACGGCCGGTCCGCGGCTGGCATTGAGGGTGCGGAATTGGATTCCTGTGGCATCTGTCGTACGCGCCATTTCTCCGCCGAGCGCATCCAACTCAAAAATCAAATGTGACTTAGCAATGCCGCCAATGGACGGGTTGCACGGCATGCGCGCGATCGCATGCTGCATTTGAGTTACAAGCAAGGTCCTGCACCCTAGGCGCGCAGAAGCGAGCGCTGCTTCCACACCAGCATGTCCAGCACCGACAACCACGACATCAAAATTGCCAGGAAAATGCATTTTATCGGCCCAATTTCGCTTTCAATCTGGTCCAAGATCCTATCATCCCGTGATGCCTGACAACAAGATTGTTCAACAGGGGAACCGCGCATACGCATCGAGTAGATGTCAAACGCAGGTATCAAGTCATAGATATTTGCTATAAAACAGGTTACGCATACAAAAGACATATTTTTTGGCGTTGCATCTCTCCGGACCAGTGTTTTTCTGAACGGTTTATCAACAGCAGGTGAACACCCCGGCGGATGGCAAAAAAGGCTTGAAAAATAATGGAATTTTGAACTTCTGAGCGCGAAAAACCGGAGTTAGAAACTAGGAGTCAGAAACTGGCGCCTAGCTCCTTTTTTTCCTACTTGCCCAGACAGAACCTGGAAAAGATCAGATCCAGCAGGTCATGCGTGTAGCGTCGTCCAGTGATTCGCCCAAGCGCCTCGGCCGCCCGGCGCAATTCGCCAGCGGCAAGCACCAAGTGAGTGTCGTCGCCAGACAACAGTTTGCGACCCTTTGCAAGTGCTTGATCCGCCTGTACCAGTTCGGCGCAGTGACGTTCCGCAACCGTTGGATGAACCGGCGCCAGCCGTTCTACGCCAAGGTGTTGTACCAATGCCTCCTTGAGTTCCGGCAAGCCAGCGCCAGTCTTAAGTGACAACTGCAACACGGCAGGCGCCGTTTTGCGCGCGGCGGCCTGAAACGCATCTGTTATTTCGACAGCTTTCACCAAAACCGGCAGATCGGTCTTGTTCATGACGACGAGCATTTGGGCGGTACTCCGCGCAAATG
>CAIKNB010000113.1 GCA_903828685.1 Candidatus Uhrbacteria bacterium
AGGGTTTACCACGAACCGATGTTGCCATCGGCCGAGAGCGGTAGCAGCTGGGCTTGCGCCTCACCACACCCGTTCACTTTTCACCTTTTGCCTCAAAAGCCCCGAAGGGCGAAGGAGGCTAGTATTGTCTCTGTGGCACTTTCCCTGGGTTTGCGGAGTCGATGCTGGGCGCAGTTTTTCGCGTTAGCGGAGCGCTGCGATGTCATCATCAATCCCGTTATGTCCCGGCCGTCGTTAACGGCTCTCGCGACATTCCGCATTGCTGCGGAAAGGGTGTTCGGACTTTCCTCCCTCGACTGGCTTGCGCCAGCCAAGAGCAGTCATCTGTCCAGCCCAAACAGCTATGAATCTAGCATCAAAATGCGCTTTTGTCAATGGTTTGAACATGCTATGCTTAAGCCTAGACATGCGAAAAAGGCTATTTTTGTTTATTTTGTTGCTGCTCTGCGCGGTTGGAGCTTGGCTTTTCTGGTCGCTGGGTTCATTGCCTAAACTTTCCGCGCCCAAGGCCATGCTGGATGTACTGGCTGGTCAGGTTCAGATCATGCGCGCCGGGCAAAACACTTGGCAGGGGATTGCGAACGGTACGGAGCTCAAATCTGGAGACGCAGTGCGCACCGCAGAACAAGGCTCGGCGGTTTTGGATTTTTACGGCTTAGCACGTTGTGCCCTGGCGCCTTCAAGCCAAGTCAAGGTGCGTGACCTTGAACCTGGCGCCGTTGGTTCGCCTTTGACTTTGCGTTTGGATCTGGAAGCTGGTCGCGCCTGGTCGCGCGTCCTGCGGCTCTTCGGCGTGGACGATACGTACTCGATTGCATCTTCCAATGTCGTGACTACGGTGCGCGGCACGGCTTTCGACTTGTGGCGCCAAGCCCAAGGCACGCAACTTTCCGTGACTGATTCGGCCGTTGAAGTCTCGGGTCAAGGCAGCGCGCCGACGACCGATTTGGGTACGCCTTCCGTGGTCGGCCAGGGTTATACCGTGAAGTTCGACGAGTCAGGCAAGACGCAAAACACCGTGGCTTTGTCCGAAGAATTGCGCCAGAGCGCATGGTTCACTTCCAATACGCAGAACGACACGGTTTACGCCAAGAAGATGCAGGATGCGCTGACCGCCAAACTCCAAGCCATGCATGGCATCTCGCCGGACAGCTGGCTGGATGGTTTGGCGCGTGCTTCCGAAAATCTGCATCTGGCATTCAGCGGCGCGCAGGCACCTGAACTCTACGCCGCCTACACCGAACGTCGCCTGTTCGCCATCAAGAACCTGGTGGAACAAGGCAAGTCCGGCGCCGCTTTGAGCGCGTTGACCGTGCTCCAGAATGATGTGGAATCCAAACTCAGCGGATCCAACAGTACGAACTACGCCCGGTACTTGAGCCGTGCCGTGACCGAGATTTCAGAACTATTGTCTGACGCGGCGCCCACCTCGGCGTTATATCCCATGAAGCAAAAGTTGGAGGATTTATCGGTGACGCTCGCAGGCAATGACGAACTCGAGGCGATTTATGCGCGGCTGCAAGCCATCAGCGCGCGACTCGACGAAGCCTCGGTACTCATCGGACAAAATTCTTTGGACGATGCCAAGAACGCTTTGGATGCGGCGCGCGACGGCATGACCAACGTGGAACGCGACATGAACCAGCTGCCTGACACGGCGTCACATGATCGCGTGGCTGCCTTGCGCGGCAAGCTCGATGTGCTTAAGGCGCGCGAAGCCGCCTATCGCGTGCGCCTGGCCACGGCGTTGCAGCCGCCGCAAAACAGCTTAAGCGCCGCGACGACCACGAGCGATCTGCTCAACGGTTCGTCCAGCGCCACTCCAGGCTTGGTTGCCGCGACGACCACGATGGCCACCAGCACATATGACAATATCGAGCTTTCAGCTGCGCCGACTAATGCACGTGTAGGCGACAAAGTAGAGCTCAGGGTCCAGGCCCTGATGTCCGATGGAAGCAAAACCGATGTCACGACCATGACCAAATTCAGTTTGACTGGACCGGCGCGTCTCAACGGACCGACGCTGGTCGCTAATGCTTCGGGCACGGTTGAGGTCGTGGCTACATTCGATGCGGGGAGCGATGAGTTTGTGGCAAAACTGCGGCTGCCGATTGGCGCAGCAGTAGCGGTGCTGCAAACGCTCAAGCTCACGGTTGCAGGGACGGATGAACTGGGTTTCGGCGCCCGAACCGCACTTACGGCCACGGCCGTCTATTCCGACGGCACCACCAAAAACGTGACTGCCGCAACGCAGTTCAGTTCTTCAAACCTCAGTCTGGGTTACATGACGGACAACGTATTCAATGCCGGACAAAACTCCACCGGCACGGTTCGGGTGGTTGCGGCGTATGCCGAAGCAGGCAAGAGTCTGACCGCGGCGCATGAGTTCGATATCATTAGTCATTGAACATATGAAAAAATCTAATTGGAT
>CAIKNB010000114.1 GCA_903828685.1 Candidatus Uhrbacteria bacterium
GTTCACGTTCGCGTCCCACGCTAGGATGGACCAGCCGCGCGCGGACATAGCACATTCGGTGAAATAAGCGAGGCCCGCATCCAAACTGCCCCATTTTTCAGTCAGTGCTTTGGAGAGCTCCGGCGCTTTCGTCGTATCGCCATCGCCGCCTAAGCATTCAAAATAAATTTCATGCAAATACACGGCGTTGACCGCGAAAGTTTCGGCATCCTTCAAAGCGCGTAATTCGCTGTACGTCGCATTGCCTGCGGCGTTGCCGGATTGGCGTAAAGCCACGAGTTTGTCCGTGATTTCGTTGGCCTTGGCTACGTAGCCGGCATACAGTTTGTCGTGGTGGATCGAGATGGTCTTTTCCGAAATCCCTTCGAGCGCCTTAGTGAAAGGAAGCGGTTTGGTTTGGTACGGCATAAGGTTATTTGTCATCAGTTGGATTACTTTGCGGCGAGCATGGCTTTGATGACGTCGGCATCCTTGGGCATGCCGCGTTTGAGGAAAACTATCTTGCCCTGCTTGTCCACGCCTACGACCGAGCGCTTGATGACTTTGTGGCCAAGCAAGCTGCGCACTGCGCCGTACTTGGCGCTGACCTTCTTGTCTTTATCGATAAGCAGCGGAAAAGGGAAGCTGTGCGCCTTGATGAACCGTTGGTGGCTCGTAGCGTCGCCGTGATTGATGCCGTAGACCACGGTGTCGGCATTGATGAACTTGGACCAGTCGTCGCGGATGGCGCAGAGTTGCATGGTGCAGCCAGGCGTCATGTCGCCGGGATAGAACACGAGCACGACGTTTTTTTTGCCGCGCTGCGAAGAAAGCGTGAATTCTTTCTCCGCCTGGTCGGGCAGCGAAAAATCCGACGCCACGTCGCCAAGCCTCTGCTCTTTTATGGAAACAGTGTCTTTTGCCATATTGCCAAGCAGTATAAGCCAAGCGGCGCCATAAGGTAAGCACAGGCGTCGCATCTCGACTTAAGCCTTCGGGTGGTTTAAGCTGTAGCGACATATGACAGCCGATATCCAGGAAAACCCGGCGGTGGGCGAAAGGGTCAGGGAAGGCCGGCCTTTATGGCAAACTTGTTGCTTGGGATGCCTGATCGCCGCTGCGGCTTTGGTGATTGCCGCGGTGGTCGTGGTCAGGGTCTTTACCGGACCAGGACTTGAGAACATCAGCAAGCTGCCGGCTAACTACCCGTCAGACCTCAAACTTTACAGGCTCGACCAAGCTACCTCCATGGTGCTGCTGCGCGGACAGAGCCGCAGCAAGATGCTCCAGACCGCGGCTTCGCCGCTCAAGCTTATCGAAACTTTGTTCAAGGGGCCGAATGCCGCGTCGTCTGAAGCGGGCGTCTCCGCTTCGTCATCCGCTTTGGTCCAGGCAGACGATACGTTGAATCGTTACAGCCAGCAGGCGCAGAACATGGATACGGTCACCATCACTTGGGATAAGCCTAACGTCACGCATCTGGACGTGCTTAAATATTACGATAATCTTTTCAAGCAAGTCGGCATGACTAACCGCGCCGTGACCGAGCCGACTACGGCAACCGATTACATCGTGGCGGCGCGCGACAACGCGAACATGCAAATCCATTTGCAAACCGCGTCCGACGGAACAACCATCAGCAAGCTGGTCATCATCGTTTCTTACGCCAATTCCAAATAACCATATGCAGAGGAACCACACCGTTTTGTTGTCGGTCGTTATAGCCATGCTGGCATGTTTGGGCCTTGGCTGCAGTCATCCCAAAACAGAATCAGCGGCGCAGGTGACCGGCTTGACCACAGGTCCCAAGCCGCTCGCCGTCGCCGGCTTGTCGCCGCAAGAGCTGACCAAAAAGATCAACTTAACTTCAGGCAACATCTTGGTCATGCAGCAGGATTTTGCCGGCAGTCCGGTCATCGCACGCGATTTCGGCATGGGCCAGAAAAGCAATTTACGCGACGTGGTCATCCGCAGTTTTGCTCCCGGGCACAGCGCGGATTTGGAATGGCAGCTCGAATTCAAAGATGCCGCAGGCAAGAACGTCGAACAAACCGGATCTTTGGCCGGAGCTGATCTGCTCAAGGCATATCAGATGTATTTGCCGTCACTCTGGAAACAAGGCGACCAGACGGCTCTGGGCACAGGTTCCTTGTGGCTTTCTTCATACGTCTACGAGAATCTGACGCGCAGCAAATTGAGTACGTACGATTTCGGTTTATTGGACAAGACGATATTGGGTTATTCCACCAGCAGCCGGACTTTCAGTGATGCAACGGAGACCCTGCGCGCCGCGGTAGAAAAAATAATCGATCACACCGACGTTTATCTGACCAAGACCGAAGGCGATGACGTGGACTGGCCGCTCAAAATCAACGGCGTTGACGCCAAGGTGCGGGTGTTCAAAGCCAAGAATTGGTTCGGGGAGATCGTAGTATTGGATAATCCGCAAAATCCGCTGGTGCTGAAAGTCACCATGCAGAACCGGCCGGAGTTCGGCGCTTTGAACGGTTTCTTGGATTACGAGATCACGGGACTGAAAGACATCCAGGGATAAATGATTCTATTTAAGGCTTGGCTTGCGCGCGGCGCGCCCACTTGGGATAGAGTAGGCGATGATAGACGTAGTCGCGCAGCTCGCGCAGGTTTTGAATTTCTGAAAATAAGCGCGCCGTAATCGGATCGGTCGGCGCAGTTTTCCAGTTCAGGCCTTTGGCGGCCATATTTTTTTTGAGCTCATACCAGTCATGGCCCAACAAGCCTTCGATGTTGCGGGCGCAGTCCTCGAGAGACTCGCCTAGATCTCCGCGGCGGATGGCTGATGAAATCTGTTGGAATTCGTCCATCTGCTCATCGCGGTTATGTTTGATTTCTTTGGCCGTGTCCGGATCGGCGTGGCGCATACGCCATTCCCAGTCCTGCTGTTCCGAGCGGCGCACAGCATTGAGTTTTTCTTCGGCATCCTGTGCGCTCAAGCGCGGATAAGTCATCCAAGAACCGGCGCGGATGAGTCCGCGCAGCTTGTGCACTTTGTCCGTATCATTGTTTCCGTTACGTTCCAGGAAAAGTTCGTCCAGCAGGAAGGGCTCGTACTTCCAGGGGTCGCAGCCCATGATGTTGTCGCAAGCTTCGGAGATGCGCTGGCGTTCCTCGCCTTGCAGGCGACGCGAAGCGCGGACCAGGTTGAGATGGTCCTTCAGGTCATCTAGCGTAAGCATATGCTCAAGCTGTGGCTCGCGCGGCATTTCGGTTTTTTCTTGGGGCGCCCGATATCGCTGCGGAGCTTTTGGCGGCTGCGCCGTGAACGGACTGGACTCCGGAGTAAAAACCATACGCGTCAGTTGAAACGTTCCTGCCACCGGGCGTCGACTTTAACCGTGAGTTCGAGGAAAATCTTGAGGCCGGTGACTTGTTCGATTTCCTTGCGCGCCGCCATGCCGATTTCTTTGAGCTTGGAGGCGCTCTTGCCGATGATCATTTTTTTGTATCTTTCCTGCGTGGTCCAAATGTTGGCTTGGATAAAACGCGAGCCATCGGGGCGGACTTCCAGATTATCCAGTTGGACTTTGATGGAGTAGGGGATTTCCTGGTCGAGCTTGAGGAATATTTTTTCGCGGATCAGCTCTTCGAGCCACTGGTTGTGCGTCAGATCGGTGAGCTGCAGTTCGGGATAATGCGGTTCGCTTTCGGTCAATGAATCGAACAGCTTGTCCACCAGCAAGTTCAGGTTGCTATGCGACTGCGCGCTGACTTTGAGCGTTTGGAGCTGGCCGATATCGGTAGCTTGGCAGATCGTTTGGTTGCGGCGCTGGGATTCGGGAAGATCGGATTTGTTGATGACGAGGATTTTGGGGAGTTGTGCCGCGCGCAGCATGCGCTGGATATGTTCCTCTTCGGGTCCGAATTCGCGCGTGGGATCCATGACGTACACAATGGCGTCCACGCCTTCGAGCGTCTCGGCCACGAAATCGTTGAGTCGCTTGGACACATGGTCTTTTTTGCCCAAGAAGATGCCTGGCGTGTCCACGA
>CAIKNB010000115.1 GCA_903828685.1 Candidatus Uhrbacteria bacterium
CTGCACCGACGGCGTAAACAGAAGAAGCTCGAAGAAAAACTTACGTCACTGACTAAAATCCAAGCATGACAAAACAGCGGCCTGGCGGCCGCTGTTGTTTAAACTTGAATTTTGGAGAAAAACAAACTGCCTAAGCCCAGTATCAAGAGACAAACGCACGACAATACGAGCAGATCGAGCGACAAACTGAAATGTCCGGCCATGTGCAATGTGCCGCGCAATGCATCTATGCCATAGGTCAGCGGGTCAGCTTCGGCCACCACCGTCACGACGCCGGGCAAACCCTGCAACGGGAACAAAGCGCCTGACAGGAAAAACAAAGGCATGATCAAAAAGTTGCTGATGAGCTGGAAGCCATGCATGTCATCCATAAGTGAACCGATGGCCGTGCCCAAACCCGTGAAGAGCAACCCGATGAGGAACATGATGATGACCGCAAAAGGCATGAGCCACCAGTTGGCCGGCCTGAAACCCACGAACAAGGAAATCGTGAACACGATCAGGCCTTGGACCGTAGCTACGGTTGCGCCGCCCAGGGTCCGACCTAACATGATATTGAACCGCGACACCGGCGCTACCATGGTCTCTTTGAGAAAACCGAATTGCCTGTCCCAGATCGTCTCGACTCCCATGAACACGCCCGTGAACATGATGCTCATGCCGATGATGCCTGGTACCAGGAACTGGATGTAGTTGCCGCCGCCGGCGCGCGCGTAAATCGGGCCGAAGCCAAAACCCAAAGCGACGAGGAAGAGCAACGGCTGTCCCAGCGAGCCGATGACTCGCGATTTGGAACGGTAATATCGGATGAGCTGTCTGAGCCAAAGGATGTAGATTGCGTCCATATGTATAGGTTTAGCGGATGCGACGGCTTAGCCTCATGCGCGCCAAATTATCGGCCCCTTGTTCCCTGATCTCATTGCCGGTCAGCGCCAAGAAAGCGCCTTCCAGCGTGTCCGTTTCGGTCTGTTTCTTCAGGTCTTCGGATGTGCCCTGAGCCACGATCTTTCCATGATCGATGATGGCTATGCGCTGCGCGTTTTCCTCGGCCTCCTCCATGTAATGCGTGGTGAAAAAAATAGTCATGCCCTCGTCTTGGCTGAGTTTATTGACGTAGCTCCAGATATGATTGCGGGTCTGCGGATCCAAACCTAGCGTAGGTTCATCCAGGAACAAAATCTTGGGGTGATGCAGCAAGCCGCGTGCGATCTCGAGGCGACGCTTCATGCCGCCGGAAAAAGTTTTGACCAGGTCGTCCTTACGCTCCCACAGCTCCACGAAAGTCAGCAGATCCTGGATGCGCTGCCGCCTGTCCTTCTTGGGTATGCCGTAAAGCACGCCATGGAATTCCATGTTTTCCCAAGCCGTAAGTTCGTCATCCAAACTCGGATCCTGGAATACGATACCGAAGGAGTGGCGCGCTCCTGATGCGTTCTTGGTCGGATCGAAACCGTTGATCTTTATGCTGCCCGAAGTCGGATGCGCCAGCGTGGTCAGCATCTTGATGGTCGTGGTCTTGCCCGCGCCGTTCGGACCGAGGAAGGCGAAAATCTCGCCTTTCTCAACCTGGAAAGAGATGTCGTCCACGGCCGTGAAGTCGTGGAATTTTTTGATTAGATGTTCGACGTTAATCATAGTTATTGATGATACTGGAGCGAATGCTGCCCATCAAGCTGCGACCTATTCCACCATGACGTGGGTTTTGGCCGCATTCTTGTCGGCTTTAATAAGGAATGAATTGGCTACGCCCAGGAGCAACACAAAGGTCGAGACAATGAAGACTTTGTCATAGCCCATAATCTGCGCTTTAAGCGAAATCAGACCTACGCCTTGTTCATATGTCAGGACGTTGGTGGCGCGGACCACGCTGTATTTCGCGATTTCCAGCACGTTATTATTGATGGCCGAATTCAAGATCGTGGCGAAGACCGAGATGCCGAAAGCACCCGCGATATTGCGTGCCAATGCCAGGATGGACGAGGCGACGCCGATCTCTTCGGCTGGCACGGCCGAGGCAATCACGTTAGTGCGTTGTGCCATGCCCAAGCCCATGCCGAATGCCATGATGACTACTGGGATAATGATATCGAGCGGCCCGGAGCGCGGATCCAGGAAGGAAAACAGGTACATGCCCACGGCTGAAATGAAGGTGCTGACGGCAATCACATACCGAGGCTGCACGCGTCCGGTCAGCATGCCTCCGATGGGCGAAGCCACCATCATGGCCACAGCCATGGGCATGAACAGATAGCCGGTTTCGGTTGCGCTATAGCCTAAAAACGTTTCCGCGAATACCGGAATCAGGAACATGGCTCCCATCATGCCCATGAAAATGATGAAGTTGTTGATGAGCGTGTTGGTGAACACGCCAATCTTGAAGAATTTAAAATCGATGATGGGCTCCGGATGCTTGAGTTCGATGAAATAAAAAATCGCGCTGAAGAGCAGGACCAAGCCGTAACAAGCAAGGCTCGAAGCCGAAAGCCAACCCCAATCCAGACCGCGGTCCAGCACCAGAACGAGCGAGGCTAACGCCGCGCCCAAAGTAATCGCTCCCCACCAATCGAAGACGCGTGTCTTTTTTTCAGACACGGATTCTTTGACGAAAGCCAAAGCCATGAACAAACCGATGAGGCCGACGGGTAAATTGATCAAAAAGATGGAACGCCAGTTGAAATTATCAATTAGCGGACCGCCGATGAGCGGACCAAACACCGCAGCCGCAGCAAAAGAAGATGACCAAATGCCCAAAGCTTGCGCGCGCTCGCGTCCGGCCGGGAAAGTCACGGCCAAAATCGCCATGGCCGTGGGATAATCC
>CAIKNB010000116.1 GCA_903828685.1 Candidatus Uhrbacteria bacterium
GCCCGAACCCGAAGGTCCCATGATGGCCACGAACTCGCCGGTTTCCACGGTGAAGCTGATGCCTTTCAGGACTTTGGTCTCCTCGTTTCCGTTGAAATAGCTCTTGGTGATATCTACCAGTTTGATCATAGGATTTTAGTCGCCTCGCGGGCCTCCCCCGCCCACGGCTCCGGCAGTCACGCGCATCAGACTTGCGCTGGATGAAGTCCGGGAAGTGCTGGCGCTGGTCGATGCCGTAGTAGCAGTTGTGGATTTGATAGTCTGTGAGACGACTTTCTGGCCTTCGGTCAGACCGCTCGTGATTTCGGTGATGGAATCATCCGCGATACCGATCTCAACCGCAACGCGCTGCGGCGTGTCGCTGCTCGCATAGAAGCCATTGGCATCAGCCTTGGTGGAGCTCGCGATTTCCAGCGTCTCGACATAGTGTTGGGTACCCGACGTCTTGACCGCCGAGTTAGGCACGGTCAACACGTCCGAATCGACCTGCGTCACAATCGAAGCCGAAACACTCATACCTGGTTTGATGCTGCTGTCCTCGCCGTCCAAAGCTATCTTGATGTCATAGCTGACAACGCCTTGCGACACGGTGCCAATCTGGCTGACTTCCGCAACTTGGCCTGTCATGGTCAATCCGTCTATAGCGTCGAAAGTCATGGTGGCCTTTTGGCCGACTTTGACTTTAGCCGCATCCACTTCGTTCAGCGAGATGTCGGCCAGCTGCTGCGCGGTAATCAAGGTGATGACCGATGAGCCGGACGAAACCTGGGCTGATTGTAGCGGCACGATCTTGCCCACCACTCCGTCGAACGGAGCCGTGATGGTGTAATCCTTCAAAGCATCATTCGCATCCTGGAGCTTATTACGTGCCGTGGCCAAATTGACGGCCTGTTGGCTCAAACTATTCTGCGAAATCTCAAGGTCCACGGCATCCGCGCCAGATTTAAGCTTGTCTACCTGAGCCTGCGCTTCCTTGACCTTCTCTTCGGCCGTGGAAATGTCGGCGGCCGTGGCGCCAGCCTTAAGATTGTTAAAGCTGTTCACCGATTTGGCATAAGCGATCTGCGCAGAGCTGTACGAGTCCTTGGCCTGACGCACGGCCTGGATCTGGTTCACCAACGAAGTAACTTTTCCGTTGACGTCGGACAAATCCGAATCGATGGTGGATTGGTAACCTGACAACTGATTTTGCGTCAAATCATTCGAGGTCAAAGTCGAACGCAAGCCGTCAGATAGGTTGCTCAACAGAACGACCAGCTGGTTTAAGGCTGCGGTCTCGCTCGTCGCCGCTTGGTCGATGTTAACCGTGCTTTCATTTTGATCTTTCAAGGCGCTAACTTTGACGTCTGCCGTATTGATGGCCGTCTTAGACGAATCATAAGCCTCAAGAGCCGTATTCTTATAGCTCAAGTCCATGATCGAAAACATCTTAAGTAAAGATGGCGGCACCACGACATTATCCTGCCCCAAGATGCTGTCGCCATCGTTCAGAGCTTTTACCGCGGTTTGGTCGGCTTGCTTCAACACGCTGACATATTGGTCATACGCATCGCGCACGTTCTGCGGCATGGTCCCGTCATCCGTCATCTTAATGTTCTTGGCCGCAGAATCTACGTCGGCCTGGGCCTGCGCGAGCTCATAATCGGTCGGACCGCTTTTGAGCGTATCCAAATTGCGCTGCGCCTGGGATAAGGCGTCTTGAGCTTGGGTCATGGTCACAACATCAGCCGGCTCTTTGGCTTTTTGCAGCTGCAGCTGGGCGGATTGATACGAGATTTGAGCCTGGCTCAAAGCCTGTTCGGCATCCCGGATGGTTTTGATGGCGTCCGTGGTATCCAGTTGCATCATCGGGGTTCCGGCCTTGACCCGATCTCCGACCTTCACTAGGATTTTGGTCACGGTACCGCTGGCTTTGGGCTGGATATCGAGCTGGCTCTCGCCGTAAATCTGGCCCGTGCCGCTGATGGAAGAAACCACCGTGTCTTTTTGCACCGTAGAGAACGCATAACGCGTTTCAGTCTTGGTCGCCGTGGATGAGCGGTACCACATGTAACCGCCCACGGCCACCACAATCACGGCGCACCAGATGAAATATTTGTTTGTGACGATTTTTTTCAGGTTCATATTATTTCGTTTGGGTTGAAGTAGCTTGAACCGGCGGATTCTCGAACACACGGATGAGCTTGGCGTCGATCTGACCCTGGCTGTCAGGCTGCCCGATGACCGTCACTTTGTCGTCAACTTTGAGGTCAGAAGCTTTGATATCGTCCTGTGCCTGACGCAAGAT
The DNA here is from genome assembly GCA_903828685.1 of Candidatus Uhrbacteria bacterium. GTDB lineage: Bacteria > Patescibacteriota > Patescibacteriia > 2-12-FULL-60-25 > 2-12-FULL-60-25 > CAIKNB01. The sequence goes on from CAIKNB010000116.1 coordinate 2,288, forward strand.
GGTCTTATCGTCTATCAGCACGCTTTTTTCCGCGCCGTCCTCTCCCTTTATGACCAGGTTCTGTCCGTCGATCTTGATGATTGATCCCATGATCCCGCCTCCATGCATAAAACCATCGCGCATAAAATCATGCATCATAGGCAGAGCCTGAGGAGGACCGAAGATACGCGTATAGTTATCGCTCCACTGACAGGCAAAGTTGGCCTGGCGATGGCCGACCACGACGCCCAGGCGAAACACGCCGAGCAAAACGAAGATTCCGGCCAAGCAGGCCAGGACGATGAGCGTGACTTCTGACGTCACGAGTTTTTTGAATTCCATAGTTATTGATTAGTGGGCCAGCGGCATATGGCGATGCGTGGCATCGCGATACATGGCCGCAAGCCTAATGAGTCCCAAACAGAAGAAAGACACGGCCAAAGCGGCCATGATGTTCAGCACCGGGATGGATTCCAATAAGTCGAACAAAGTATCCTGCCAATAAGCGAAAACAATATCCGTATCAGTAAAAATCAGACTGAAGTAATGACCGAAAGCCGAGGCACCGAGCTCCTGATTCAGGATATTCATGCCCACAACCACGAGCGCCGAAGTGGCGACCAGTCCCGCAGCGAACAGACACAGGCGGTTGCGCAAGCGGCGCATGGCCTTGATGTCCTGAATCTTCAGCAAAATGCGTTCAAACAAACCAGCCGGCGGTTCTTGCGCCGGCACTGCAGCCACGAATTCGGACAACTTGGTGCTCATATAGGACTGTACAAATTTACGAAAATTATGGCGTTTTAGGTTCGCGAGTGATATTCACTGCGCTCAACACAGAGGAAATCTAAGGCTTCTCGCCCAAAGTTTCGCGCAATTTCAATAATGCCCGGCGATGTCGGCTTTTGACCGTATCTACGGGCTCTTTCAAAATTTCGGCTGATTCGGCCAAGGTCAGCCCTTCGGCATAATGCAGCTGCATGACCATACGGCTTTTGGGCGAAAGTGTCTGAAGCACATTTTCCAACACCTTTGCCGCTTCGGCGGATTGCATGATTTGATCGGGTAAAGGCATATCGTCAGCCACATCATCCAGAAATTCCTTGCCGCTGTCTTTATCCTCCAAATCGCTGAACAACAACGGCTGCTTCTTTTTGAACGTGTCCAAAAAAGTATTTTTGGCTATGGTGAAAATCCAGGTTTTGAAATTCCTGGTCTGATCGTACGTCTTGAGTTTGAGCCAAGCTTTGACGAATGTGTCTTGAGCCAAGTCATCAGCCTCTGAGGGCCGACAGCCGCTGCGCAAAAGGAAGTTATAGACCGGCTTGAGGTATCTTTGGATCAGCTGGTTCAACGCTGTTTCATCTGAATCTTTCAGGTAGGCGCGTACCAGCTCGGCATCGGTTCGTGCGTCCATGATGACCAATCATGGGCGTAAATACCGCATTTGTCAATCAATCAATGCCGATAAACAGAAGATTGACATCGCATTAATAAGCTTTAATTGCTTTATTGCTGCGGCCTTCCGCAGCGGTTTTCTTATCCAGTTTACGCACCTTGCGCTTTCTTACATCTTTTGATAGTCTTTTCACGCAATTTACTCCCCTACGCTAAAGCTTCAGGGAGCCAAGACGTGCGGGTATCGTACCTGCCTGCCGGCAGGCA
>CAIKNB010000117.1 GCA_903828685.1 Candidatus Uhrbacteria bacterium
CGCAAAGCGCTCGGCCAAGTCTATGCCAAACGTGGGGAACATGAAAAAACTGTGATACAGTTCCAGATGGCAATACTAGGACAGCCGAATGATGTCGAAACACGTCAGGCGCTGGTGGCGTCTCTGGACGCGCTGAACAAGCTGGGAAATGCGTTGGATCAACTACTCGATCTTGGCGAGCTGTTGCCTCGTGATGTGAATATCCGCCAACAGGTATATGAACGCCTGACCGAAATGAAACGGATGGACGAGGCGGAACGGGCCGCGACATCAATAATCGAGGCCGCACCTATGGAAGCCGAGAGTCATCAGGCAATGGCTGAACTGCGTCAGAAACAGGATCGCTGGGCTGAAGCGGGAATGCACTGGCGCCGGGTTTGCGAACTTCGCGAACTTGAACCGACCGGCCTGCTTGGACTTGCAAAGGCTCAGATTCATCTCAAGCAGTTCGACGAAGCCAAGGCCACGCTTGACAAAGTCTTGGCAAAAAAATGGCCGGAACGATTCCGCAGTGCGGACAGAGATGCACAAGAACTCTTGCGCCAGATCAAGAATAAAAATAAGAAAGAATAGGAGATAATGCGTAATTTTATTTCAGTTTTAAATTGATGTATTGATATATTTTTGTAAATATTTAGTCAACATAAAGGAAGTTCCATGAAAAAACTATCTTGCGCCCTGATCTGGTTCGTGCTGTTCGCCTTCAATTCTCCTGCCGACAACTCTGTCACCGCGACTCGTAAATTCACGGATCCGAAACTCGGCATCACCGTGCTGTCCGGCAAGATAGAACTTCCCGCCGCAGGATTTTGGTCGCTCGTTGAAACAAGCAAGGATTCAGGTCTTGCCAAAGCTCAGCTTACGCTGTCTGAGACTGCAATTAAAAGCATACATCAGGGGAGCTCCCGCAAACAGAAGATCCATGACAAGGACAAAGATCAAGAACCGGATGATGTAAAAAAGGCGGAAGCTGCGCCCGGCACCCTGGGATATGTTGTTTCCGCGCTCGTTCAGCCAAATGCAAAAATAGGAATGGTACGGCTTACACTGTCGAACAACGAGAGCGGCGAGCGTCTTGACTGCACATGGGACTGCGGTGCAGCGGCCAGCGGCGACCGGCGCGTGCTGGCTGACTGGGCGGAAGGCCGATCTATGGCTTGGACGATAATGGCGATAAACGGTGATGCGCCTGTCCTCCGATACTGGCTGTCCCGAAGCCAGGCGCTGTATGGCACACGTTCATTAGATCTTGGCGACGCCCAGGCGCGAGGACGTGGAGAAAGCACAGATGCGTTCAGCGTTTTTGGCGGCCGTGCGGCTGTCCGGGAAACTCTGCAAATGCAGCCGCTCAGGGAGAGTCCTGCGGCAAACAAAGACGAGATGGTTGGTATTGAGACGATTGCCGGAGTAAATGTCAAATCACATCCCTTCGAAGAAATGCTCAAAGATGCGAATCCGGTTCCCCTGTCCATGGCGGACAATGTGCCGTCCGACCATGCCTTCGTATATTTCCCCAAGCCGGAAGCGCTCCTGACCCTTTTGAACGACAAAAAAACCATCACCCTGGAGGGCCACGTCGCTTGAAATTCCGGTCTTTCGCAAGGGTCCGGGCGAGAAATCGACCACGGTCTCGTGAAATTGCACGCCGCCGCCGACATCGTTGATGGTCCCAGTGCCCGGCGACGCCGTGCCCCGCTCGATCGCCTCGGCATAGCGTGACTGCATAACGGCCAGGTCGCGCTTGAATCCTACCGTATCGACGTTGGCTATGTTGTTGGCAATGA
>CAIKNB010000118.1 GCA_903828685.1 Candidatus Uhrbacteria bacterium
CCGGATATCATTTCCTTTGATACCGAAAAAATTCCGCTAGAGAAAGTCGTGGATTCTATCGTGAAATTATTTTAGCTCAACCACTCCCCTGTCTTTGCCTTTTTGGTCTGACTGGATATTTGAATCGTCGCCGGGCGCGCTGGATTGGATCTGCGCTCCGTTTTCGGTTTGCGCAGAAAGCGAACTTTCATCCAAGAGCTTGATGGCCTGACTCACGTCCTGCTTGCTCGGCGTGGCTTGGATTTCGAAAGCGAAACTCGCCGCGCCGCTGCCCAATAAATCCAATGTCGGAACTTTCCACGTGACTTGCTGTCCTTGAATTTTGAAATCTCCGGGAATATCTGATGCGAACTTACCCATGGCTTTAACTTCTGCCGGCAACACGGTCGAAAGGCTGACGTTGCGCAGATTGGCCTCGAACGGCCCAATGCTCCACACCGCCCAATAAGCCGTGGGCTGCCCGACTACCGGCGGCAGCGGGCCAACTCCAAGCTGATCGCCTGACGCTGCGTAATATCTAGCGTTGGCGCTGAACGGAATCTGCGCCGAAGCCACGCCGCTTTGCCGGATGCCTATGATCGGCGGCGCGACCGAGCTGTCTATGGGCAGTGCGTTCCATGGCTGGCCCGCGGGTACGGGAATGTCCGACGCGATTTCGGACGTGCCGCTCGCGTTCGCCAGATCCACGATCTTGTACGGCGCTATACCGCCGCTGGCCAAAGCGGAAAACGAAACCAAGGTGCGCGCAGCTCCATTGCCCTGATATGCGACATCCAGAGTTCCGGGATCATTGCCCGCATGTGCTTTGAAGTTGAATCCGGCGCCGCTGGCCATGTTAAAACTCGCGTTCCAGGTATCCACCACTTGCGCGCCGTCAGACAACTCTAAGCTCAACGAAACCGTGGATTTTTCCGTGGCGCCCAAATCCACGAACACCAAGCGTTTGTCTCCGGCATTGAGTTGGCCCAGGGAGTACAGGCCATTGCTGCCCAGGCTGGCTTGCGGCGCACCATCCTGTCCGGCCAAACGCAGCGTCACGGCCGGAATGGCCACATGGCCCGCATTCTGCACGACCACGGGCACCGATGCTCCAGTGACATAAGACGCGGTCGGGAACACGGGCTTCACGGTCAGTGCACTGCTCTCGATGGTGCGCGATTCATAACCGTTATGCACGGTCCAGAACAACGGTTCATTTTGCTTGAGCGAAAAACCGAACAAGACCTTGCCGCCGGCCGGCGCATGGATGCGCACCAAGAGGTGCGAACTCTTGTCCTGGCCGGGCGCAACATCACCCAAACTCGCATAACCGTCGGCTCCGGGTTGCGGCGCGTTCTTGATGACTTCGACATACGCGGGCAGATGCCATTGCAGCCGCACGTCTTGATGGAGTTTGCCGTCGGTGGAGCGGAGCGTCAGATCGAGCGGCATGATGTCAGACGACTTGAGCGCCGGCGCCTGAAGCTCCAACGCCACCCCGGAACCGGCTTGTTCGGCGGCATGGAAGTACATGCTCAAATCGAAGATGAAGAATGTGAGCGCGATAGCCACAAGAAAAAGATCGAATCCGAACACCCACTTGGGATAGCGGAAATGCGGCTTGTATCTTTCGTGATACAGCCTGCGGGCGTGCGAAGTCACGGCGCGCGCCGGTGCCAAAGACACGATGCTCCCGTGTTTGATGAGCCCGGTCACGCCCGGCGGCTGCTGGATTTTTCTTTTTTGCGGCATAAATTTTTTTTAAAATGCGGATAATCCGCTGACCACGATCTCGGCCACGCCATCGTTGTTGACGTCTGAAACCGCGACGTCGATTCCGCCCAATAGCGGCTGCGTGCCCAAAGTGAATTGCGACTTAAGATTACCGCTTCCGTCAAAAACCCGCACGCGCGGAACAGCACCGCGGCCCGAGCCGACCACGATTTCATCCTTGCCATCGCCGTCTACATCGCCCACGGCGACGCTTACTCCCCCGCTTTCGCTCGAATCGAAGGCAAAGAAACCTCCGCCCCACACTTGGCCGTCGGCTTTCCAGATGCGGATATGCGGACCGCCGCCCGGACCTGCGCCGGTCACAATCTCGCGCTTGCCATCATGGTCCAGATCTCCGATAGCCACGCGCACGCCGCCCGTGAAAACCGAAACATAAGCATTCCATTGCGCCAGCTGCTTGCCGGAATAGGACAAAACTTTGACTTGCGGCGGCGCGCCTTCGCGGCCCGCCACGATTTCCAACGCTGCGTCGCGGTTGGCGTTGCCGACTGCCAAACTAATGCGCCCTACATAAGTTTTGCCGAATGGTTTGAACGTATAATGCTTGCCGTTGGCCAGTTGGACCTGGATGCTGCCGTTCTGCGCCGTGACCAGGTCATCCGCGCCATCGTTATCCAAATCCGCGGACACGACCGTGGCTCCGCTCGGCGCGTCCGTGCGCTGCGCAAAGAAACCATTGGCTTTTTGCGCGCCTTTGGAATCGTACACGCGTACGAAGCTGCCGTTCACGTAGGAGCTGTTGCGGATCTCTGTGGGTTCGGAACGCCGCATAAGCAAGATGCCGTCATGCGCCGCCAGATCCATGCTGGTGACGAGCGAGCCGTCGTTGGCTGATGCATCCTGCTGGCCATGCAGCTTTTCGAATACGCCCGGCAGATTGATATGCTGGTTCGCGTCAGTGCTGTTGACCAGCACCAAACCGTTCTGGAAAGCGCGCGCCCAAACCGCGGGCGCGAGCGCCTGACCGTTGCCTGCAGCTGCGACATAAGCGGCGGCGCGCGGCGCTCCCAGCGACGTATCGTATTCGTCATACCACCACAACACGTCGTGATGGTAGCTGCCTTGGTCAAAAGAATAATCGCTACCCGCCGTGAGCGCACTGGCCAAGCCATAGCGCATGAGTTGATAATCGTTCTGTTTTTCCTGGTTGTCCGTGTTCACGTTCAAGCTGGTGTATGCGGGTTGGAGATTTTTACCCACGGAATCGCGCACTTCCTTCCAATTCGGTGCCCAACTCCAGCTGGGGAAATGCTCAAAGAACACGCCATTCAATCGGTTGGCGTAAACCGAACCGCCGTTGCCCAGGATGATGGCACCGGGATTGAGCGCGCGCATCTGCTGCAGCATCACGTCCATGCCCTTGTTCCACGCTTGATCTTCCGCGGTTTTACCATCGGCTTTGCCGTCTTGATTCAGATCCAACGCGCCCGGAGCGAAATGCGAGATGCCATCGAAGGTATTATCCAAAAATACTCCGTCCCACAGACCCGTAGACATGATCTGGTCGCGCACGAAACGCGGAAAAAACGTATTCCACTTTTCTCCGTTGATTCCTGCAGGACAATCTTGCGTGACGTTCAACAGAGGTTGGCCCGGCCAAAAATATACCAGGTTGCCGTTCGGGTCATGCGCATACCAACTCGAACTGATCTGCGCGCCGAGTTTGGCGAACGGATAATCCGGCGGTTCGCTCTGGTGCACGGTGGCGTATTCCTCGGACGGCAAATAGGCCAAAAGTTTGATGCTGGGATTGAGTTCGCGCAATTTGCGCAGCTTATCCGGAAAGCGCGCCTGCTGGTTGGCATCCAAGACCACCACGTCCCAGCGCGCCAAACTGGGCAAATCCTGATCGCGCAGCTGCCAGTTCAAAAACAAATTGATGACGGCCGGAGATCCGTTAATCCCCTTGGCAGCTTGGCTCGGTGCTGGCAGGCCTAAGATCAAAGCCCAGGCCAGTACGGCTAGCAACAGCTTGCGCCGCATCATATTTAGCTCAACGTAGCAAAAAATGGACAAAAAGTCAAGGGTTAGGGCAAACCTCAGAATAGACCTTATTTATCTTGGCCATATGTCCATCCCACGAAAATAGCTCGGCAGCCCGCTTACGCGCCGCAAGTGCCATGCGCTCCTTAGAAGCTTCATCCAAAACCATGAAAGCGCGCAGCGCTTGCTCCCATTTTCCTGTATCCTGCGGTTCGACCAATATGCCAGTCTCGCCATCAGCCACTTGCTCGGACAAACCTCCGATACGCGAAGCGATCACCGGAACGCCCTGCGTCATGGCCTCGAGCGTGGCGATGGAAGCGTTCTCATACCACACCGATGGCACCACAAAGGCCTGCGCCCTTTCCCAAAGATCAAGATTTTCCGCGCGCTTGACGAAGCCCAAGAACACCACGTTCTTGGCGCCGAGTTCCGTGGCCAACATGCGCAAGCGTGATTCTTCCGGACCGGTTCCGGCGATGCGTACTTGGAGTTCGGGCACGCGCGCCGCCGCGCGAAGCAGCGTCTCCACGCCTTTCTCCGGCGAGAGTCTGCCGGCAAACAGGATGTAGTTTCCCTCGCGCGTGGCCAGGCGCGGAGCAGGTTCCACGGCGTTTGGCACGACTGCCATCTTAGACCGCGGTTCGCCCCAAGCCGCCATCTTGTCGGCCATGAATTGCGAAGGACAGATAAACGTGCGCACCGTGCGTTCATACGACTGCCGCGCTTTGGTCATGCCCATCTCGCACGCCGCCAGCACGTTGGGCGCGAACGTGGGCCAGAGGCAGCGGTGTCGCACGGCTTCGCCATAACGTCCGCCCTTGCAGCGTTCGCATACCGCGCCTTCGGTGAACATCTTGTAATTCGGGCAGGCTAATTTATAGTCATGCAAAGTCTGCACGCACGGCAGATGCGCCGCGCGGATTTCGGCCAGGACGGAAGTGGAAAGATGATGATAGATATTATGCAGATGCACGATATCCGGACGATAAGCTTTGATGGCTTCGCGCATGGCGCGTCGCGCCGTGCTGTTCCAGACGAAAGCCAAACCTTTACGCAAGTCGCGCGACAAGCCTTCGCTGCGTGAAAAATCCAGACGCTCTATGAAGAGCCGCGCATCCGGAGTGGCTTCGTTGCCCGGAGCGCGGGTGGCCAATACGTGCGCTTCGTGGCCGTCTTGAATTTGGCGCTGCATCAAATTATGGATGTAGATATCCGTACCGTCGCGTAGGTCGAAAAATTTGTTGACGTGGAGAATGCGCATAGCTGATCAGGTTTTGCCGCGCAACAGCCGCGCGGTTTGGTAAACATCGGCATATTCCTGGACCATGCGTTGGATGGAAAATTCCTGCCTGATCCTGACGCTGGCTTTGGCGGCCACGGTCAACGCCGAACCGTAATCGTCCATGATGTTCTGCATCGCCTGAACCATGTCTAGCTGGTCGCCGGGCTTGAAGAATGCTGCTTCATCCTCCCCCATCACCTCCCGCATCTGCCGGATGTCGGAAAGCACCAGCGGCAAACCCGCAGCCGCCGCTTCCACCACGGTCAAAGGCAGACCCTCCCAACGCGACGCCGAACAATAAATGTCGTAATTAGCCAGGCGTTCGTAGACATCGCTGCACTGTCCCAAAAATTCCACGCGCTCCGCGACGCCGAGTTCCTGTGCCAAACTGCGCAGCTCCGCTTCGAGTTCGCCCGTGCCTATTAGGCCCAAACGCCACGGCCGATTGATGATGAGCGCCGCAGCCTTGATGAGCGTGGCTTGGTCTTTTTGCGCAGTCAGCCGGCCCACCGACACCAGGCGGAATTCGCCGTGCGGCAGCTCCGGAGCGCGCGGCCGGATGTTCAGCATGTCCACGCCGTTCTTGACCACCGTGACTTTGCCGCCGCGGATATGCTCCTGCAGCACCATGTAATCGCGCGCCGTTTCCGAAACCGCAATAAAAGCATCAGTCGAATACCCCAACACGCGCTTGATCGATTTTTTGAACGCGCTGTCCTGAAGATTGACGTTATGTTCGGTCGAAACGATGAGCGGCACGCGCGCGCACCAGGCCGCGAGCCGACCCCACAAATCTGCGCCGAACAGGTGCGTATGCACGATATCCGGACGGCGCTGCCTGAAGAGTTTGTATAAACGGAAAACGGAAACGACATTAAACGGACCGCTGCGCTCGTGTATTTCGTAGCGCACCTTGGCTTCACGTAGTTCGTCCTCGAGCGGACCGCCGCCGTAATTGGCGATGACTTCGGTGCGGTAACCCAACGCAGGTTGCCGCTTGGCCAGTTCCACCACCAGCCGTTCGGCGCCGCCTGAAAACAAAGTAGGCACCACGTGGATGACCAGCGGGTGCTCTTTTTTGCGCAGCGGCAACAGCAGCCGGTTGAACAATTCCGCATACTGCGCGGCCATGCGTTCGGCCGAATACGCCTGGCGCAAACGGGCCTTGGCTTTTTGCGCGCGGCTCACTGCGCTTTCCGGATCATCCAGCATCCCACGCAATGCCGCAGCCCACGCCGGCACGTCGCCGGCTCGCACAAATTTTGCCTCGTCATCCTCCATCAATTCATGCAGCACGGGCAGATCAGACAAGATAGCCGGCACGCCCGCGACCCCGGCTTCGAGTACGGCCAAGCCCATGCCTTCCCAGCGCGACGGAAAACAGAAGATATCAGCCTGCGCCAAAAGCTCGGACGCGTCCGAACGATAGCCCAAAAATTCCACGCGCGATTCCAAGCCCAAACGCTGCGCCAGAGCCTTGAGTTCGCGCTCCAGCTCGCCCGCGCCCGCGACCTGCAAACGCCACTCGTTCTTGACCAAAGCCAACGCCTTGAGCAGCGTGGCCAAATCTTTTTGACGCGTGAGTCGGCTCAAAGTCAAGATGCGTGGCACGTCGCGGAAATGGCGCGCCGGACGCTCCAGGACTCGCGCCATGTCGATGCCGTTGGGGATGAGCGTGATCCTTCCTGATTTGACGCCTTGGTCCGCGACCATGTGCGCGTGTACAGTCTGGGAAATCGCGACCCATGCGGTGCCGCATAAGTTGCTTAGGCGCTGAAGGCAGCGTCGGATGCGGCCATAATCCTCGTTGACATTGTGTTCCGTGGATATGACGACCGGCACGCGGGCCAGACGCGCAGCCAAGCGCGCGTAGATATCCGAAGCCAGCAGATGCGTATGCACGATCTGCGGCCGCTCGCG
>CAIKNB010000119.1 GCA_903828685.1 Candidatus Uhrbacteria bacterium
AGTTGGACCGCGTCAACACCAGCACCCATGCCGCCGACGATGACTGCGCCAAAATTGGCGTCGGCATTGGAAACGAATTCACAGGTATAACGCTGCCAATCCGAAGTCATAGTGCCGGCACTGGCTCCAGCGACAGAATTATCCGAAGAAGCAATACAGTTTGGGCTGCGGTAAAAAGGAGATGTGGATGCGGCTACCTTCACCGGATTCGGATCGAGGGACTTGTAGAGCTGCAACGACACGCTCGCCTGATGCAGGACGCCGTCATCGGCGCGCGCATAGAAAGACAAGACGTAATTGCGCAAAGGATAGATGCGAACATACTGATAAGCCATGTCAGGATGTGAAACATTCGCCATGAGCAGAAGCGCCTGACTGCCATCCTGCGAAGCCGCTCCGTTCGCTGACTGGAAAAGAATGATGGACTGCGGTTTAACCGTGCCGTCGCCTAACCAACCATCGAATTTGGTCGAATCAGTCTTGGATGCGTTCTCAAACGAACCGTTCTTGACCAGGTTGAGCGCGGATTGCCCGGCTTTGACGCGCAGTACCTTGGTGCACCCATCGCCCGACGCGTCGCATGTCGTAACCTTGGAGTTAAAGTAGATGCGCGGGATACCGCTCAAATCCACACCGGCGTTGATGCCGTTGGCGTTGGTGAGCCACACCGGATTGTTGACCCATTTGTCTGTGCTGGTGGTTGAGACGTCATGCTGCGTGGCGTAATACATGCAGCCGATGTTGCCGTCATTGCATGACCCGTAATCGATATTGTTGCGTATATAGGACACGGAAGCTCCGGCATGAAAACCGTCTTGCCGGCTCTTATACGTACGGCAGCTTACGTATTTTTCATCGCACTGATCGGCACCGAAGCGCCAGACTGTTTTTTCTGATAAGCAATAACCAAAGCCGCCGGTGCAAGCTCCGTTGTCGTCGCGTTTAAGGCAAGATACCAGGTCAGAACATTCCTGCTGGCGCATGGGCATGTCCGGTCCAAGCAAAGTGTTGCTAAAACCGTTGAGTTCGCATTTGAACGGAGGCGCAGCCAGCACCCACGACGGATCGACCAAATGACACCACGGATGCTGGGCATCCAAAGTGTTATCTTTATTGCAATCATTGAAACCTCTGATTACCGTGCCCAAAGTCACATACTTGCCATTAGCCTGTACGTTGAATGGCGAGTTAGCAGCCAGTTCCCAGCCAACGGACAGGATGCGTGCAAAACGCAGTTTAGCTAGGTTAGAAGCGCAGTAGGCGCGCTGATAGCAACCTGGATCCTGGTCATCTTTGGTATCGGTCACAGGCACAAGCTCCCAATCCGGATGCAAGAAGCCGCCTGGTGCATTGGGCCCGATGCCAGCGGCTCGCGTCACCGTATAAGATCCCGTGTCCGTGATGGCCTTCAACGCCGCTCCCAGCGCCTCGTCCATGGTGCAGTTCCAATAAGCACGCTGGTTAGGACAAATCTGCATCTGGCTCACCAGGTCAAGCGTATCATTCGTAAAAAGGTTTGGGGTGATCACGTCGGAAAATGCCTTGTCGAACGGCGAAGGCTGCGTCGCGCTTTGCGCACTGGCTTGCTCGTATGGATTCATCAAATCCACGCTTGAGTTGCTTACGTCTGTTGAATTACCCTCCTGCAAAGCCAGCAATGCCTTTTGCATCAACCCTCCGATCAGGGTCTGGATAAATGACATGCCTACAATCGTGGGCAGCTGTTTTACGCTGGCCCAAGCCGCTTCCAAAGCCATCGTATTCGCCTGATCGCTATCAAGCTTTTCAAGCATGGCCATGGGGTTGGTGGCCATGATCGTTTGGTCAACTATATTTGCCGGAGTTTTGATTTGCGTGCTCAAAGGACCTTTTTTTACAGCCATCATGCCTCTGGTCTCCTGCCTATTTTGCACGGCATCTTGCTGGGCCTTTTGATTCGAGTCCCACTTCATGCTGTTCATGCGTACCATGAGGTCGATGTCATTGCCTCCCGGTTCTTGAGCGGTCCGGAGCAGAGTCTGGGCCAATTGCGTAGGTTCTACCTGGCGATAAACGTTCTCAAAATTGGTTTTAATGGTCTCTAAAGTACAATTGGGCGCTGGTATGGGAGAAATAGTGCCCAAACCTAAAGAAAGCTTTAGTCCCAAGGTGATGGGTTGGCACAAGGGCACGCCCCAATGGTCGTTCACGTCGCTGATGAAACGATTCACTATATCCAAAGACAAGTCTTCGAGCATGCCGCCGAAGCCTTTTTGCCAAAAAGCAGGTTGACCATGAAAACCGCTCACTACCCAGTTGGCCATATCCTGGCCCACCGTGATCATGAGGTTGCTCATCGTGCTCATGATGGCGCGCACTACTGCGAATTGCCATTGGCCGGTATTTTCCCTGAACTGCGCCTTCATGTAATCAAACCAGTGGCACTGTTCGTTCTGAAGTATTGCGGGCACGCCCACGAAACCAGAACCCATCGTCATCATTAATGGCCATAACGGAGCGGTCGTCGAACACTTTGGCGGATTGGCATTAAGTGCGGCCAGTACCTCCGTATAATCCGCATCCTCATTATCGGCTTTGGCCGCTGGCGCCAGAGATATAAAAGTAACCAACACCATGGCAACGCAGGCCCACGCCACCACGGCCTTGGCTAATTTACGGAAGAGCTCTCTGCGGTCAAACATATTTCAGGTTCAATTGCTTACCGTGCCGCTGGCAGCTTGCTGCTGCGCGGCTTGCAGGGCCTGGTCATACATCTGCAACAGCTGGTCGTCCGTGAGTTGGTTGAGTTGAACATCGCTCAACTTGCCCTTGAGCGCCTGCCGGATAGCCGTGGCATTGCGCGGCAATGTATTGAGGTCTATGCCGGTAGAACTTGTGCTCGTATCCGTAGCGCCCGTATCGACTGTGCTGGAAGCGGTTGCGTCTTGCGTGCCCTGGCTTTGCGCCACGGCCTGGTCGTAATACTGCAGCAGTTGGTCGTCGGTTAAGCTGTTCAACACATCATCAGTGATCTTGCCTTTGAGCGCCTGGCGGATGGTAGCTGCATCGCGCGGCAATGTAACCAAGCTGCTGCCCGCTGACTGCGTTGAAGCATCCGTGCTGCCCTGCCCCTGGGTCGAGACATCCGTACCGCCCAATAATGATTTCAGATCCGTTCCGCCCATCAAATCAGTCGACGTATCATTTACGCCAGATAGATCGACGATGCCCTCGCTGTTAGGATTGTAAACTTTGGGACAGCTCATGTTCTTGCCGGTGAGCACGCGCACGTTGTCGGACAAGCCGTCGCCGCAGGTGTCGCGCATGTAAGGATTGGTGTGGTACACGTTTTGTTCGTCCCAATCCGACAGACCATCGCCATCCGTATCCTTGCGTTTCAGCGCATCCTCTTTTTCCGCGTCCGTGGGGCCGATAAGTTTTTTGGCTTCGGCGATGCTGGATTTCTTGGCCAAGAACGGATCATTGATGCTGCTCTGGATGTGATAAATCGACAAACTCATGGCCATGATGCCGCAAACTCCAAGTACAACCATGGAGATCCTTTGCTCCATGGTCAACGTGTTCCAACGCTCAACAATATCCTGCCACATTGCTGTCTATCTAGCGCCAAAAGTATAGCATGGCCGGGACTGATTCGCGAAATAGCACAAGGGGGATATTCTCACGCCAAAAAAACCCTAATTTCCACCAAAAAGCGGGCCTTTCGGTCCGCTTCTGCCATGTTTCATGATTCTTTCTTCAAACTTCAGGGCTCACTATTCCTCCCCGTCCCAGCTGATGGCCACCTTTTTGCCATGCTCGCGCACCGGGATGCGGATCTCGAGTACGCCGTTCTTGAGCGAAGCTTGTGCCAAATCCGTAGCGACCTCGTACGGCAGCACCAGCGAGCGGCTAAAGCTGCCCCAAAAGCATTCGCGGTAATACCAATCGTCTTCCGGGACTTCGACCAGCATCTGGCGCTTGCCGCGGATAGTCAACAAATCACCGTGGATGGAAATATCCAAATCCTCGGGACGGGCGCCTGCAACCGTGGAACGCACCACCAAATCATCGCCTTCGCGGAACACGTCCACGGAAAGCTGACCTTCGGTTCCTGTGCTCGACCACTCGGCCTGTGAAAAGATTGGCATAACGGAGCGAGTATATCATCCAGGAAACAAACTTAAAAACCCGAAAATTCCAGCTTTGTTTTTCTCTGGTATTTTCGGGTTTATGGCTATTGCTCCGACTCAATTTCCCACCGTGCTGGTAGTATCGCCAGAGGAATCCGCGGGCTGGGAGAGTTTGTCTACGCCGATCATGCACACGGCCTGCCAAGGACGATAGTGGCTATGGAATACTTCTGACTTGACCGTGCCATCGGCCAAAGTCACGGTATAGGTAAAATCGGCGTCCGCGCCTTTATGCTCGGTTTCCGTGCATTTCTTTTTTCCGGGCTTGAGATCCAGAGTCTCGACTAGCTTCATGGGCGGTGGCGTAGTGATGTTATACACGTTGGATTTGCCGATATCGCCTTTGCGCCCGTCCGACGTGCCCCAAAATTCGAAGTACAAGTCATCGCCTTTTTGGTAGGCGTTGATCAGGATGGGATGACCCGTATCATTCCTGAAGCGCAGGTCAGGATGCGGTCCGTACACCGTGGCATCCGTACCCGCCGGCTCGTAATAGCGCACGCGATATGAATGGTTTTGCCGCTCCACGATGGGCAGGCCCGAAAGCATTGCTCCGCGGAATAACGTGGTGCCGACCTGGCACAATCCCCCGCCGAATTCCGGTTTGGTTTCGTTGCCTTTAATCACCATCTCTGGGAACCAGCCGTGATCGCCGTCGATTTGCCCCATGGTGTCGATGGTAGAAAATATTTGTCCGGGCTGGATGATGGTGCCGTTCAAAAGTTCCAGGGCGCGCGCAATATTCTTGCGCCGGTTAACGGGCGAGCCAGCAAAATTGGAATGGCCTACGCCCAGCAATTCCTTGATACCCAACTTCTCCGGATCGGCACCGGCTAATGCAGGCTTGGTTTGGATTAGGGGCAAAGCAAAAGTCGAAGTGGCCGGCCATTGTTCCAAAATATCCTTGAGCAGCGTATCCGTATCGATCTTGATGCCTTCGGTACCGCCCACGAAAGACTGGATCTTGCCGTCCTTGATCTCTAAGCTGCCGGTTTTGCCATCCTGTTCCACGCCTTTAGCCAGAGCGCGAACATCATTGGCAAAACGCACCGGATCCAAACTGAGCTGGAACGTGCCAGGCGTGCCGCTCACGCTTACCCAGCCTGCTAAGGTCGAGGTTGGCACAGCAAAAACGTCCTTATTATTGGTGAGTAGCAAGCTCGGCCTTTGCAAAAAGGTAATGGCCTGGTCCATGAATGGCTCCAGGTCTTTAGTGGTGACTGCGGGCTCGACGCTGCGCTCGCTCAAACCGATGGGCTTAAAGTCCAAAGCCGCGGCTTGCCGCGCCAATTCATCCAGTGCCGGATCGACTACCAATAACAAACCGTTGCTTTCGGGTTGGATGGACACTGATGGATGCCGCCCCACCATGGCGATCACGAGCCGCGCATCGTTCATGGTCTTGAGCTGGCTTTTCAGGTTGGCTTGCAGCGCATCGCTGATGCCCGCTCTGTCGATGGTGATATGAGGCGTCAAATAACGCGGAAAAATACGCAGACCGATCTGCTCCTCGATATCCTGTTTCCATCCGCTGTTGCGCCCAAGTTCGAAAGCGTCGTCCAGCGCCTGGTTAAAATTATATGACACTAGATCGTGCGA
Source organism: Candidatus Uhrbacteria bacterium (assembly GCA_903828685.1). Classification (GTDB taxonomy): domain Bacteria; phylum Patescibacteriota; class Patescibacteriia; order 2-12-FULL-60-25; family 2-12-FULL-60-25; genus CAIKNB01. The sequence continues at coordinate 5,772 of CAIKNB010000119.1, forward strand.
TGCATCGGGGTCGGATGAAACCGTGGTGGCATCCAGCACCACGTCCCGATCGTGGTATTTGAATTGCAATCCTTTAGACAAAGAGTTATCCACGTCTTCCTGCAAAGCTTTGCGCGCTTCGCTCTTGGTCAGGCCATCGAGCCTGATGTTCAGGATACGCACGCCAGGAAAAATCCGATTCTCGTACAGCCGCGAGTAAGCCGCAAACGAACCGACCATGGTCAAAATACAGACGGCTAAAATGCCGACCGTAACGTTGGTCCAAAGCAGCACCAACCTGATGGTCTGCAGGCTCGCTTTTTTATCTTCCATGCCGTAACAGTTTAACCTTTTAACAGCTCGTTGAGTAGATGGCGCGCCAAAGCTTGGCGGCCCGCATCTTCTGCACCCAAAACCGCGGCCACGATGGCCACTTCCTGGCCCGGTTTGCACTCCCCTTCTACGGACTTGGACGGCAACGCCAATAGCTGCCCGTCAGGCAGCTGCAGGGTGACCGTTTGTTCTTGGATTTTCATGACTTTGGCTTTCATCATAGGATGCGCCATGTTAATCCCGAACGGCCGGATTGTAAAGCCCTGAACCGGACAATTTTTGGGATAAAAAACAAGGCCTCTGGTAATCCGCATCCAAGAAACCTATTTATAGGGGAGTGCAAGTCCGAAGACCTGCCGCACCCTACGAAAGAGGTTCCATGCTTGTCGTGGACGCGGATTGCCACAAGCCTCGTGGAATCCGTCAGGTTGTGAATGTCGCTGGATGAATCGTGATTTATATCACATATTCGTTTTCCTGTCAACCCTGCGCAAATCAAGCGACTAAAAAACGGTCTTACTGAAAAGGCCGTTTCAAGGATCTGTTAAGAGTTAACCAAATATGGAGCTGCGTGTCAAGGCCTGGATAAAATGGCTTTGTTCAGCTTTTTTATTGCTCTTTTTGCGGACTGTTTTGATCTCTTGCCAGTATCTTGTCAAGTCATGACTGCCGAAAAATTACTTAGGTTTTGAGTTGATTGGCGCCAGCTTCGTCCAATTTGACGGACAAAAGCTGGGACATACCATCGTCGCCCATGGTCACCCCATACAGCACATTGGCCTTGTTCATGGTGGCGCGGTTATGCGTGACCACGATGAACTGCGTGCGGTCGGCCAACGAATCCACGATATCAGCGAACTTGCGGGAGTTGAGTTCGTCCAGCGCCGCATCCACCTCGTCCAGCACCACGAAGGGCGACGGATTGATGGCCATGATGGCGCAGATGAGCGCGATGGAAGTGAGCGCGCGCTCCCCGCCCGACAGCAAGGCTATGGCTTTGAGGCGCTTGCCCGGCGGCGTGGCATGGATTTCGATGCCCGCTGGCTGCTGCCTGGCCTCTCCGACTTTTTCCTCGGCTTCGCCTTCCTCGCCTTCTTCGGCTTCTGCGGCCAAGGTCTCGGGTTCAATCTTTTCCAACTCGGCTTCGCCGCCGTTGAACAGTTTTTTGAAGAACACGCCAAACTCGCGATTGAGCTCGCGGAACGCAACGTCGCCTTTTTCCTTGATGGTGCGATCCAGTTCGGCGATGACCGTCTCGAGCGACGCGATGGCCTGGCGCAAATCCGTTGACTGCGCCGATAGCGTGTCAAAGCGCGCCTTGGTGGTCTCGTATTCCTTCATGGTTTCGGGATCGATGCCGCCGATCCATTCGAGCTGTGACCTCACGCGTTGCATGCGTGAGCGCAAAGCCTCGGGTTGGGATGCTTCGTCTGACTTGCCCGCCTGATCAGCTAGTTCGTCCAGTTGGTTTTCGGCTTGGGCTGCCTGCTGGCGCAATTCCATCAAAAAGCTTTCGCGCCGCGTTTCCAGACGCGCCATATCTACGGCTGCGGCCGAGACTTTTTGTTCGGCCTGCTGCGCCTCATGACGCTTGGCCGTGAGTTTGCGCTGCAGCTCGAACAGCTCGCTCCGGCTCCTGTCTTCTTTGGCGTTCAACTCCTGCAGCTTGGTCTCCAGGTCTCCGACTTTCGAGGCCACGGCCGACATGTCCTTAGCCAATTTCGCCATCTCTCTTTCGGTTTCGACTGCGCCTTTGTCCTCTTTTGGCGCTTCGGGCGCCGGCTGCTGCAGCTGTGACAGCAGTTTGCTGTTTTCTTCCTTCACTTGCTGCGCCAATTTTTTGGCTTTATCCCAGTCCGGCTTGGCTGCCTCGAACTCGGCCAGCAGTTCATCCTGTTTGCGCGAGAGACTCTCGATGCGTTCGATGATCTTGGATAACGGCAGCGGCGACCAGCCGTGCTTAGCCTGGACCTGCGCCACTTCGCGCCGCGATTCCAGCCTGATTTGCTGCTCGCGCAGCTTGGCGCGCTCTTCCTTAAGCGCGTCGATGCTCACGCGCAATTCGCGCAGTTCGCTCGATACGGGCGTGGCTTTTTCCATGCGTTCCAGTTCCTGTTCCAGCTTTTCCACCTCGTGGCTGCGCGCCGTAAAATCCGTCTTGAGTTCCTTGGCCGATTTTTCGGCCTGGGCCAGATGCGTCCGCAATTCTGACCACACGCCGCCGAAATATTCGCGCTCCAAGGTCTGCAGTTCCTGCTCCAAAGCTTCGCGCTGCTTGAGGCGCTTGACCTGGCGTTCGAGCGACGACAGGCGCGGCTCGATCTCGCGCAACAGGACTTCGGCCTGATGCAGGTTTTCGCGCGCGCCGTCGAGCTTAAGCATGGCCGACTGGCGCTTGAGCTGGAACGGACGCAAGCCCGAAGCCTCGTCGAAGAATTCCTTGCGCTCGGCCGGACCCGCCGTAAGCACCGCGTCCACCATGCCCTGCCCGATCACGCTGTAGGTGCGCTGGCCGATGCCGCATTGCGCGAGCAGGAGCGCCACATCCACCAGCCTGACCTGCTGCTTGTTTATTTCGTATTCGGATTGTCCGTCGCGGTACAGGCGGCGCGTGACCACGATCTCCGGCAGATCGATTTCCGGATTGCTGTCGTTCACGATGGTCATGCTGACCTCGGCAAATCCGGCACGCGGCTTTTTGGCCGAGCCGGAAAAAATCAGGTCTTCGGACTTTTTGCTGCGCAAGAGCTTCATGCTCTGCTCGCCCATGACCCAGCGCAGCGAATCCGCGATGTTGGACTTGCCCGACCCATTGGGGCCGACCACGCCGGTCACGCCGCGCTTGCCCGAAACGTTGTGCATGAACTCCAACGCAGTCTTTTGCGCGAAAGTCTTAAAGCCCTGCAACTCTAGTTTGCTTAAATACATGGCCAATAGGTTACCTAACATGGAGCAAAACGAAAAGGGTCTCGGCTCCCCCGCCCGTGGACAAGTCCTCCGTTTAGTGCTAACGTTTTCGACAAGTTATGTCGCTCCGCATGGAACAAGGCATGGAACACCTGCGCAACGCATTGGCCAAGGTGTTGACCGAATACGTGGAATTCCCACGCGGCGTTTTGGTTACCGTTATGGATGCCAAAGTCACGCGCGACATGTTGCATGGCAAAGCCGTGCTCTCGGTGCTGCCCGAGGATCGGATCAAAGACGTCAAAGCCGCGCTGCTGGAATACGAACATGACATCAAGGATGGACTGGCCCACGAGCTGCGCATGCGCCGCATCCCGGACATCTTTTGGGATTTCGATACCACCGAGGCCCGCGCCGCCGAAGTCGAATCAAAGCTGAACGAATTGAAGCGCCAAGGCGAGATATAACGCGACTTGATCCATGGTTCGAAAGCCGGATTTTCCGGCTTTTTTGATGCTCCGCCGGCCTTGACGGATTGCCTGATTGAATATAACCTAGCCGATTCCATGGATAACATCAGCCACCTGTTCGGCCGTGCGCACGAGGCGATACGCAATGCGGATCGTATACTTTTGATTGCACACAAAAAACCGGACGGCGACACCTTGGGCGCGAGTTCGGCCGTGCTCAACTGGCTCCTGCGCGAAGGCAAGCATCCGGTGGCATTCTGCGCCGACCAGCCGTCCAAGATGTTCCGTTTTCTGGATAACGCGCATCTGTACCGTTGCGATCCGGCCGTATTCGACGAACGCTACGATTTGGTCATCGTGTTCGATGCCGGCGATCTGCGCTACTGCGGCGTGCACGAACACATGCCGCGCCTGGCGCCGGGCTACCAGCTCATCAATATCGACCACCACGTGACCAACGAACGTTATGGCCATATCAATCTCGTCTTGCCTGACGCCAGCTCCGCGTCCGAAATCGTCTACCGCTTTTTTACTTCCAATAGCATCTCCATAGATGGCCGCATGGCCACCTCGCTCCTGACCGGGCTCTATACCGATACTTCCAACTTCTCCAACCCCGCCACCAATCCCCTAAGCATCGAGGCTGCAGCCGATCTGGTCGCATCCGGCGCGCGCCATCAGGATATTTTGCATAACGTGGTGCATGACAAATCCGTGAACCTGCTGCACATCTGGGGCATGTTGCTGATGCGCCTGTCATACAATCCCGAATTCGACGTGGTGAGCACCTATATCCTGAATTCCGACACCAGCGGCTTGCCCAACGAAGCCGTGGATGGCGCCGCGAATTTTTTGAACCGCGTGACCGGCGACTGCGACACGATAATGATCTTGAAAGAACTGCCGGACGGGCAGGTCAAAGGCTCGTTCCGCAGCATCAAACGCGATGTGTCTAAAGTCGCCAAACTATTAGGCGGCGGCGGGCACAAAAAAGCCGCTGGCTTCACCGTGTCCGGTAAGATCGAGGTGACGGCTGCTGGGCCTAGGATCATTTCCTAATTTATTTTCCCTGTTACTTTTGTCAGGCATTATTTGTCGCATTAGTAGGGGCGAGGTAACCTCGCCCCTACTTGAAATCCGTTGGCGTCCATGGATATTAGCACTCGCCTCTTTTGACTGCTAAATGGATATCAGTTATAGTGTAACAACCAATATGAACCCACTCGAAATCCGTTCCCAAACAGCAAATTCCTGGCTCGTACCCACAGTGATTGAAAAATCCACCTATGGCGAACGCGCCTACGACA
>CAIKNB010000120.1 GCA_903828685.1 Candidatus Uhrbacteria bacterium
AGACGCTCGACGTCACATATGCCATAATATGCGCGCATGGCTAATCCGTTCAAACTACCATAAAAAGTCTAGATAAACTTTTTACCTATGAAAATCACTTTTGAGCGCGCTCTGCATAGCTTTAACGAAGCGGCTAAAGATAAGCTGAACGACGAAGGAAACAAGGAAAACTTGGGTCATGCCTTGGATTGGCTCATCAACAAAGCCACTTACAGGTTTGGTACGGATAAGGAAACGCAAAAATCGATCTTCGATCTGCAAGTCAAAAAACAGCAGGTCATGCTAGAGCTCAAGAAACGTCTGTCCGAAATCGATAAGCCTCCGCAGGAAGTCGGCGAACAGCGTGAAGGCGTGCGGCGCGTGGTAAAAACGGACAACGGCTACATCTGGTTGAAGAACAAAGACAAAAAGAAAGTTACGCTCGGCGAACTCATGACCGACGGCGAATGGGGAGTGGAGTATGATCTAGATCCGGAGACTGTGCCGCGCGTGGTGCGCCGCCGTTATCTAGTAGAGCGCGCCAAGCACGAACTCCAACAGTTCGCGGACGAGCAGATTATCTTGAATGAGAAGTCCAGCCAGTACGTGCATGAATTCAAACGCGATACCTACGGCCGGATCGAACGCGACCGCAAAGACAAGAGCGTCGAAAGCAAGGCCGGACTTGTGGCCGAACGCATGGTGCGCAATTTCCTCAAGAAGGTCGTTTTTGACCTGGGAGGCAAGTATCGTTTGCTGGAAGTAGACGTGTACCAGGATGTGCAGCAGAAAATGGATTTCATCATCCGCCGTCCGGCGCATGACCGCGGCGTTAAGGTCGAGAGTTCGGAGGAGAACATCGGCGTGCAGTTCACCATCAGCCAGAGCGAGCACACCAAACGCGAAAAAACCAAGCAAATCGATAGAGCACGCCGCGAATTGGGATCAGAAGATAAAGTCCGCGACATCGTTTTGATTTCGCTGCCTTTGGAAGACGTGTTGGAAAAGTTTACGTTGTGGAGCGAAAAGAAATCAGCTGGCGGCCCGGATAAGCTGTGGAGCCGCGAACAAAAGCAGCAGATATTGCGCGGCATTTTACGCAATTTTTTGCCGCCGCAAGAAATCGAGGAACTCAGCGGCCGCGTGTGAGTTTGCGTTAGGCGTCTTTACATAAACGGCCCGTGTGATAATTTACAGGCCTTGTTCTTTTAGTTTTGGCCGTTCGTTTGTGCGGCAAGGGTGCCGTTGAACGGGGGAGAGCCGGATGGACAACCAAGAACCGTCAGAAACAGCCAGGAAGATGCGACCGTCGGGTGTATATGGCTTCGTGCAGAAGCCGCTCAAGGATTTGGTCCGGGACAAAAGCTTGCCGGCCAAAAAGAAGATGCGTCGCGCAGCCCTGTGCGACGAGTCCGCTGGCATCGCATCATCGGATGAACCGGAAGAAGATTCCGAGCTCCGGAGCAAAGAAAAGCCCGTGCAATATTGCCAGGCGCCCAAAGGCAATGGCGTGTGCGGCGCCATCATCTCGCGCTACAATCCGTATGGAGCGAGCGTGTGCCAGCCTTGTGCCGAAGCACTGGCGCGTCTCGCCATTCAGCACGGCCGCAAACCCGATGTCAGGCGCGTGTTGGCCTGGCTCAAAAGAGTGTTGGAGGCGAAAAGAGGCATGAAGTCGCCCCTCGCCACCTGACGATTTACTTTCTCAGCGTAAGCCCCGACTTGCTTGTCGGGGCTTTGATTTATCTTTATGCAGCGCAGATTCTGACCTCTGCGCCTAGGGCCTTTACACGGCGGACAGCTGTGGTAACTTGATAGCCTTGTCCTTTCAGTGACGATTACCGCAAGGGTGCGGCAACACAAAGGAGCGTGTCAGATGGGAAGAAGAAGGCTAAGTGAAGGCAGGTCGAACAAATCCAGTACCGAGTCACATCGATCCAAGTCGTGCACTTTTGTGCGGCTGCCGGGTTGCAAACCAGCAGAGCCGATTTCTGCGGCGCAACCCGTTGATGCGCTGGTCAGTATGCTCTGTGGGAAAGGCGAAGGTGGCCCTCCCACGCTGGGTGAGATGTCTGGGGAGCGTACGGAAAAGCGCCATACTTATGCCGGCACGCCGTGCCAAGCGCCAAAAGGCAATGGCATCTGCGGTGCCATCATCTCCGCGCTCAACCCGTATGCTAACGTGCCCGTGTGCCAACCCTGCGCAGCGCGCTTGATGGACCAAGCCATCGAATCCGGCAGAAGCCCGGAGATCAGGAAATACTGGGCTTGGCTCATGCGCAACCAGGGGAAAGCTGCGCCCAAGAAGCTGGAGGATCGTCCTTCCGGAGTGCGGCCAGTCGATGACGCTGAACCATCCGAAGAGATGGGTATCAGAGTCGCCACCGGCTGACTGCCGCAGCTCAAACGTCTAGCCTCGACTGATTGGTCGAGGCTTTGTTTATGGACAAAAGTCAGACTTTTAAGCTAATCTTCCTTCACTATGCAGATGTCCAAGCTTTTCACCAAGACTTCCAAGACCGCGCCGCATGACGCGGACACGGCCAACGCCAAATACCTGATCCAGGGTTCATTCGTGCACCAAGAGATGGCTGGCGTGTATTCCTGGCTGCCGCTGGGATTGCGCGTGCTCAACAAAGTCGTGAACATTATTCGTGAGGAAATGGACGCCATCGGCGGTCAGGAAATCCTCATGTCCGCGCTGCAACCCAAAGAGAACTGGATCACGACCGGACGCTGGGATTCGGTGGACATCCTATTCAAGCTGCACAGCCAGACCGACAAAGATTATGCGCTGGGCTGCAGCCACGAGGAGCTGGTGACGCCGCTCGTGGGTTCGTTCATCAAGTCATATAAGGATTTGCCGTGTGCCGTGTACCAGGTCCAAACCAAGTTCCGCGACGAGTTGCGCGCCAAGTCAGGCGTGTTGCGCGGCCGCGAGTTCGGCATGAAGGATATGTATTCTTTCCACGCCACGCAGGAAGATCTGGAACGGTATTACCAAAAAGTTTTGCAGGCTTACATCAAAGTTTTCCAGCGCTGCGGTTTGGACGTCAAAGTCACCGAAGCTTCGGGCGGCATCTTCACCAAAAACGTGTCGCACGAGTTCCAAGTCGTGACACCGGCTGGCGAAGACAATATTCTGGCCTGCCCCAACTGCACTTACGCGCAGAATTCAGAAGTCTCGACCTTGAAGGAAGGGGACAAATGCCCGGATTGCGGCGGAGTATTGGCTGCGGTTAAAGGCGTGGAAGTGGGCAATATCTTTGATTTGGGCACCAAGTATTCGGATGCATTCAAAGTCGAATTCACGGCCGAAGACGGTAGCCGTCAAACGGCTTTGATGGGTTGCTATGGCATCGGCACCACGCGGCTCGTGGGCACCATCGTCGAAGCTCTGCATGACGAGCGCGGCATCATGTGGCCCAAGTTGGTCGCGCCCTTCGCCATCCATCTCGTGTCATTGAATTCCAAAGACGAAGCAGTGCAGGCCAAGATCATGGATACGGCCGCGACGCTGTACGAAGACATGCTGCATGAAGGACTGGAAGTGATTTGGGACGACCGTGAAGCCAGCCCGGGCGAAAAATTGGCTGATGCTGATTTGCTCGGTATGCCGCTGCGCATCCTCATCTCGGAAAAATCTCTCAAGGAAAATTCCGTGGAATGGAAACAGCGCGCGGAAAAAGATGCCAAGCTTGTGAATCTGCAGGATGTGATGGAAGAGGCGCAAGGCTTTGTAGAAGAATAATTCAGGAAAAAGAATAGCGGTCTGCCTGGGCAGACCGCTTTTTTTAGCAGAAGGTTCAGTCAGCGCGCAACATGCGGCTGAGGATGGCCATGCGCGCATACATGCCGTATTCGCATTGGCGGAAGTACGCGGCGCGCGGATCCGCATCCACCTCCACGGAGATCTCCGGGTTCCCGTCCTGGCTGTCCCGCGGCAAGGGATGCATGAGGATCATCTCGCCTCGGGGCTTGGCCATGGCCATAGTCGCGGGCGTGACGATGTAGGGGATGGTCGCCGGACGCTGGTCCTGGGGGATGCGTTCCAGCTGCACGCGCGTCACGTAGAGCGCGTCGCTTTCCGGCACCACCTCTTCCAGCCGATCGTGGATCCGCGGCTCCAATCCGTGCCCGCGCAATTCGGACACAAGTTTGTCCGGCATGCGCAGTTCAGGCGGCGACACCAGGTTGAGTTGGATGCCGTCGTACAGGCAGAGCAAGCGCGAGAGCGAATGCACGGTGCGTCCGTGTTTCAAATCTCCCACCATGGTCACGGTCAAGCCGTCGATGCGCTTGAGCTCGCGATAAATGGTGAAGAGGTCCAACACAGCTTGGGTCGGATGCTCGCCTTTGCCGTCGCCTGCGTTGATGACGGGCACGGGGCTCGCTTCGGCCGCTTTCTTGGCCACGCCCTCTTCCTTTTGCCGCAGCACGATGACGTCCGAATAGCACGCCAGGGTACGGATGGTGTCCTCCAGGCTTTCACCTTTGGCTACGGACGAGAATTGGACGTTGCTGATGCTCTCGACCATGCCGCCCATGCGCTTCATGGCGATGGCGAACGAACTCATGGTGCGCGTCGACGGCTCGTAGAACAAGTCGTAGAGGCATTTACCCACCAAGAGCTGTGAGGCTCCTTCGTTGTGCACCATGTGTTCCAGATGGTGCGCCAGAGGAAAGAGGTCTTCGTCCAGGTCGCGACGGTCGCGGATTTGCGCTACGGAAATGAAATGTCGGCGCCAGTGCCACATGCCGTCAGCATAGGGCGGCGGAGCGATGTTCTTCGGATTGATCAGCATGAAACAAACCTCCTCGGTTATAATGTGCTGGCCCGCATATTACTCACGCCCGAACGGAATGTCAAAAAGTCATTTCAGGGGCTTTGCCATGTACGTCTGCTGCAGCTTGTAGCCCAGCATCCGATAATATTCACGCACGCCGATACCGCTGATGACCGCGACTTTGGCATAGCCTTGGCGCTTGGTGATCTTTTCCGCTTCAAGCATCAATTTTTTCCCATAGCCTCTGTGTTGCGAAGCGTCGGTGCGCGTCTGTTTGAGATCGAGCGACGTGCCGTAAGTGTGGAGTTCGCGCACGTAGGCCGCATCGCGGAGCACGGGAAATGCTTTATATATTGCTGACGTCTGTTCTGTCATCCCGGGCGAGCGAAGCGAGACCCGGGATCCCGGCTCGGTGGCCGGGATGACAGGTGAAGGCAGGCGCAGCCTCAAGAACGCGAACACGGCTCTCCGCTCCGGATCTTCGATGGATAAAAACACTTCGCGCCCATCAGCATTGTCATACCATTCTTCGAATAGGCATGTTTTGGTATCGGTATCAATGCTGGTATGCCCGACTTCGCGGCAGCGCAGGCACACGCAAGCTAAGCCGCGGCGTTTCATCTCGTGCGCGATTTCGTCCCGCAAGTTTGATTTTTTGTTGCCGAAGGCAATGTCATTCGAGGGAAAATCGCGGATCATGCGCGACAGCCGGCAATAGCGCGGCACCAGCGTCTTCATCTGGATGAGCAGGTCGCGCAGCCTTACGCCTTCTAACGGCTTGAACTCGCCGCGTTCGGTCCAGTTGAAGAGTTCGGATCCGGCCATGACCACGCAAGGATAAAGTTTGATCATGTCCGGTCTGAATCGCGCGTCAGAAAAAAGTTTCTTGAAATCTTCCAGGTCTGTTTTAGGCGTGGTACCAGGCTGACCGGGCAAAACATGATAATCCACCTTGAAGCCTGCGAGTTTAAGCAGGGCCGTGGCGCGTACCGTGTCCGCGACCGCGTGTCCTCGTTTGGTCAGTTTGAGTATCTCGTCGCGCAAAGTCTGTACGCCCAGTTCCACGCGCGTGCATCCGAGTCCGCGCAGCCTCACGATCTCCTCGGCGTTGATCCAGTCGGGCCGCGTTTCAATGGTCAATCCGATGATGCGATATGCGGCTTTCTCGTTGGCTTTTTGGCTAGCTTCCAGCGTGGCATAGCGGGGCTTGCCACGTCGGTCGCGACCGACGTGGTTCGCTGCATCAAAACATCTTTTGATGAACCACTGGCGGTAGTTCCAGGGATAAGCCGACCAAGTGCCGCCTTTGATGATGAGTTCGATTTTTTTTGCTTCGTGTCCATTGCGTTCCAGGGCTTGCACGCGCTGCATCACTTGTTTATATGGATCAAAACACAGACTTAATGCGCGCGCGGCAGCGGGTTCGCTCGAGATGTAACTCTTAGGCATGCGCGCTTCGGTCGGGCAGTAGACGCAGCGGCCCGGGCAGGCC
>CAIKNB010000121.1 GCA_903828685.1 Candidatus Uhrbacteria bacterium
AACACGTCTCCCTGTCACGGAGAAGATCGAGGGTTCGAATCCCTTCCGACCCGCCATAGAAAAACACTTCGCATTTGCGAGGTGTTTTTCTTTATAGATAAGAATGCTTATTTATACGAAAAAGACCCCGCTCAACCATTGGCGGGGCCTTTCCTCGTTTGCACGTTCGGTTTTATCCGAAGTGGTTCAATTATGCCATATTCCGAAATATCGCGCAAGTTCCTACCTATCCACTTTTTACCCTGTAATCATTGAATAAACCCTGCCCTGTTGATTATTTTCTGCTCATTCTCTTTTCCAGTTTCACCACGTTCATGGTGGTCTTGAGTATGGTGTCGGGATTGAGCGAGATGCTGTCGATCCCCTGGCGCACCAGGAACTCGGTGAAGTCCGGGAAGTCTGATGGCGCCTGGCCGCAGATGCCCACTTTGATCTTCTTTTTCTTAGCCACTTGGATGACGCGCTTGAGCGACTCGTACACGGCCGGATTCCTTTCATTATATAAGCGACTCACGAGCGACGAGTCGCGGTCCACGCCCAGCGTGAGCTGTGTGAGATCGTTACTGCCGATGCTGAAGCCGTCGAACAAGTCCGCAAACTTGTCAGCCAGGATAATGTTGGACGGAATCTCCACCATGACAAAAACCTTGAGTCCGTCTTTGTGGCGTTTGAGCCCGGCTGCGGCCATAGTCTTGAGCACTTCCTTTCCCTCTTCGGGCGTGCGGCAGAACGGGATCATAACAATCACATTCTTGAGCCCCATCTGCTCGCGCACCTTCTTGAACGCCGCACATTCCAGCAGAAAAGCGTCGCGGTATTTGGAATCGTAGTAACGCGAAGCGCCGCGCCAGCCGATCATAGGATTTTCCTCGTGCGGTTCGTACGCGGTGCCACCCAAGAGCTTGGCATACTCGTTGGTCTTGAAATCCGAGGTGCGCACGATCACGGGTTTGGGATAGAACGCGGCGGCCAACATTCCGATGCCCTCGGCCATGCGGTCCACAAAAAACTGCCGTTTGTCCTTGTAACCCCAAGTCAGCGCTTCGATCTTGCGCTTGAGTTTTTCGTCTTTGAGTTTGTTGAAATTCAGTAGCGCTAAAGGATGGATTTTCACGAAATCAGTGAAGATGAATTCGGTGCGCGCCAGACCCACGCCGTCATTCGGCAAGAACGAATATTCGAATGCCTGATCCGGCTCGGCCAGGTTCATCATGATTTGTGTTTTCGGACGTTTGAGCCCTTTGAGCTTGGTGCGTTTGACTTGGAACGGGAGTATGCCGGAATAGACTTTGCCTTCTTCGCCTTCGGCACACGAGACCGTGACCGACATGCCATTGCGCAAGACAGACGTAGCGTTTCCTGTACCAACCACGGCTGGCGTGCCCAGTTCGCGCGAGACGATGGCCGCATGGCACGTGCGTCCGCCGCTGTTGGTCACGATGGCCGAAGCGCGCTTCATGACCGGCACCCAGTCCGGATCTGTCATGTGCGCCACCAAGACTTCTTTGTCTTTGAAGTTGTTCATCTGCTTGGCGTCGTTGATGATGCGCACTTTGCCCGAACCGATGCGCGAACCGATGGAGAGGCCTTGCGCCAGCACTTTGGATTTTTTGTCTAAGATATATTCCTCCAGCATGTTGCGGTCCTTTTGCGCTTGCACGGTCTCGGGCCGCGCCTGCACGATGAAAAGTTGGTGCGTCTTGCCGTCCTTGGCCCATTCGATATCCATAGGCTCGTCGCGCCGCGTAAGCTTGGAATAATATTTTTCGATGATCGTGCCCCAACGCGCGAGCGTCAGCACCTCATCGTCGGTCAGACAGTAGCCGCGTTTTTCTTCCAACGAAACTTTGACGGTCTTGGTGGGACTCTGGCCTTTCAGGTCATAGATGATCTTGGTTTCTTTGTCACCCAAGCGCTTGCCCACGATGGGACGGAACTTTTCTTTGAGCAGCGGCTTGTACACGAAGTACTGGTCGGGCGTGACAATGCCTTGCACCACGCTCTCGCCCAAGCCATAAGCTGCGTTGATGATGATGGCGTCGCGAAAACCGGATTCGGTGTCGATGGTGAACATGACGCCGGCCGAAGCCATATCCGACCTGACCATGAGCTGAACTCCAGCCGAGAGCGCGATCTTGAGATGGCTGAAACCTTTTTCCACGCGGTATACGATGGCGCGGTTGGTGAAGAGCGAAGCGTAACAATCCTTGACCGCTTTGATCAGTGCTTCATGTCCGCGGATGTTCAAGTACGTTTCCTGCTGGCCCGCAAAAGATGCGCCGGGCAAATCCTCGGCCGTAGCTGACGAGCGCACTGCGACTTCGACTTCTCTCCCCTGCTCTGCGCACAGCTTGTCATAAGCTTTGATGATGGCTCGCGCGAGGTCTGCCGGCATATCGGCGCCCGCAATCATCTCGCGCACGCGCGCGCCACGCTCGGACAAATCTTTGATATTGGTGATGTCCAAACCTTTGAGCTCCTGACGGATCTTGTTGCGCAGTTTGTTCTTGTCGACATATTCCCAATACGCCGTAGCCGTAACTGCGTAGCCGTTGGGGATGGGAATGCCGTAGCGTCCGAGCTTGCGGTACATCTCGCCTAAACTCGCGTTCTTGCCGCCGACGAGAGCTACGTCAGTGTTGCGCAAGCGGCTGAATGGAATGACCAAGGATTTTTTGGAGGGCATAATTTTAATGTTTGTTCCGATTGATGAAAGTCACGGTCAATTGCAGCACCGTGGCAAAGCATACCCACAAGAGATACGGCACATTAATCCAGGCTATCCATGGCGCATACGGCCAGATAGCAATTATGGACCAGAGCAAAGTAGCCAAGACGAGTAAGATATCCACCGCAGCCAAAAGATTGTTCTTCATTCCGAACTGGATGGGACTGAACATCAGATTGAAAATCAAGTTCAGGATGAAAGGCAGCGCCACCAAAAGCGGAAGCTGATTTTGCCACGCCTGCAAAAATACGGCGCCGAACGACAAGATGATCAAAACATACAACACTGACCACACCGGACCGAAGAGCCATCCTGGCGGAGCCCACGAAGGTTTTTTGAGTTTTGAATACCACGTAAAAGCCGAACTTGCGTTTTTAGCTGGCATAGTGCGGCTATTTTAGCACCGCGTACGCTATTCGCACATTCACCTCAAACCCTTGCCCTTATTCGTACGAATTAGACCGAGGTCGGCTTTGATTTTCTAAAATAGATATAGACGCTTATGGCCAAGACGAAGATATATAGGAGAGGATAGAAATACGCGGGTGCGTGGAAAGATGCGGACGGCATGCGCAAAAAGTTGTTGAAGAAACGAAAAGCCGTGAACCAGAGAGTGAACGCCAGGATGGCCGCGCCGTGGAATCTTTTCTTTTTGAGCACGCGGACCGCTATGAGCGAGCCCATGAGCGCGGCAGCCAATTCATACAATTCCGTGGGATGCACGGGCGCAACGCTGAACGGACCGGAGATGCCTTGCGACATCTGGTAGAGATGCGCCGGGCTGAACAACGGGAAAGTCACGCCCCAGGGCAAACTCGTCACCGTGCCGAAACAGCAGCCGTTCAAAAAACATCCCACGCGCATAGCAGCGATACCCAAACCCAAGAACGGCGCTGCTGCGTCGCCGAGCTTCCACACATCGAACTTGAAGATTTTGGCCGACGCCATCCCGGCCAGCACGGCGCACATCAATCCGCCGTACAGCGAGAAGCCCGAGAGGTCAAAGGAAAAAATGCGCCACGGTTCAGTCAGGTACGGTCCGAGGTCAGTCGCGACATACAGCAACCTCGCGCCCACAAAAGCGGCCACGGTCATGCAGAGCAAGGCGCATATAACCGGACGCTTAGGTAATCCTCGCCTGACAGCTAAAGAGTATGTCCCCCACAGGACAATGACCGCGGCGAGCAAAGTAAAAACTACATACGCTTTGATGTCCCAACCGAAAAGGAAAAAATCCGGATGCATTATTTTTTCGGCGCGGGCGCGGGTTTGGCTTTGCTGTCTGTCACGCTGGTCATGATTTTGATCAAACCATTTTGGTAACTGATGTTAATCGAACCGCTCAGGCCGAAATTTTTGCTGTCCGAATCTGTAGCCGTAAGACTGAGGGTAATGGCTGCTCCTTTCTGCGTAGATGAACCTTTCATCACGCCGCCGTCATAAGTGAACGGAAAATTCGTAGGTTGGCTATCCTTGGTGACCAGCGAGAGCGTGCCGTTCTTGTCATCCTTGGCCGCGATGTCCAATTCGATGGGTACGGTTTTGCCTTTGAGCGTGGTCAAATCAATCGAAAGGTCGCATCCTTCCGCATCTTTGTTGCCTTTGAGCTTGTCTTTCAGGTCTGGCGGCACAACGACATCGGTGATGGTCAGCGTACCTCCGGGCCACTTGCCCACGAGATCCTTGAGGCTGGGGCCAAGATTGATGTTGAAGCGGTCTTTCAAAAACTTCGCATATTCTAGCTTGCCGTCCGGACCCGAAAAGTAAGCACGCGCACCCTGCACCAGGTCATCCACGTTGATGGCTTTGTCCGCGATCATTCCGGTCTTGTCCGTGAGGTCAAAGCGGTTAGTGTCCTTCATCATCTTGTCCACGAAGTGGCCAAGCACGTCGAGACGGCCCTCGGTATCCAAGCCGTTGCTCAAGGCCGTGGGCGCCGAGGTCTCGTCCAAGAATCCAGCCTTGTCCATGGCATCCATGATCTTCTTAAGCTTGTTCTGCGCAGCCGTCATTTTGTCT
Source organism: Candidatus Uhrbacteria bacterium (assembly GCA_903828685.1). Lineage (GTDB taxonomy): Bacteria > Patescibacteriota > Patescibacteriia > 2-12-FULL-60-25 > 2-12-FULL-60-25 > CAIKNB01. Next base: position 4,748 of record CAIKNB010000121.1, read on the forward strand.
TCGCTTTGCATGCGCGACTGGAATTGTGATTGATACGCGTCTTTGACCTCCTGGCGCACTACGTCTTCTTCCTGCGCAGTCAAAGGCGCCATTCCGTTCTCGTGGCGCGTAGCGTTTTCCTGTGCGATGGCTTCGATCGAGAGCTGACGGTTCACGCCGCGCATCTGGTCCCACACCGCATTAAAATCACCCTTGTCCACGTTGTAACCGTAGAAGTATCCGGAAGAGCCGTTCTTGAATGCCGTATACGCGGCTTCGACCTCGGTGTTCTTCCAGGATGCGATTTCGTGGTTGATGACTTCGATGGCGACTTTGCCGGCTGTGGTGATGATGAATTTATCCGAGATGGTCTCGCCGATGACCTTGGCCGCGTCCTCATATTGTCCGCCCGCGATGTAGCCAGCAGCTTTGCTCACGGCTGCGATATCGTCCTTGCCCTCAAGCACGCTACCCAAAGCCTCTTTGAACGCCGACTCCGGGACGTTCTTGGAGATTTTTTTGCCGATCAAAAGCTGGAGCTTCTCGTTGAAACCTTCTACGTCGCCTTTTTTGTATTGATCATACAATCCTTTGTAACCGTCGTCCTTGAGCATGTCGGCCACGACCGCTGCCGTGTATGAGGAATTGATGCCCATCTTTTTGAGCGTCATGTCCACGGCCTTCTTGCCTATCTCGTTGGTCACATCGTTGATGTTCTCCTTGAGGGAATCATCTAAAGTCTTGGAATGGATCCAGTCCTCCGTGAGTTTGGTATTGCTCTTGAGTTTGGTCAGGCCGAACAGGCTGAAGTGATAAGTGGAAAACGTAACCGTGCCGCTAGAAAGATCCACGCTGTCGGGTTTGATGTATTCATACCCGGTGCCGTCGTAATACGCCACGCGCAAATGGTCCACCTGGTTGGCCGCCGGAATCTGATCCGCCGGGACCTTAAAGCTGACCGTGGCCTTTTCGTTCAGGCGCGTGGGCTTGCCCACTGAAATTTCGATAGGTGCGCCGATCATATTCACCTCGCTGCCCACATACTTGGGCGTGTCTCCGGGGTTGGCCAACTGGATATCCGCATCCTTGTCCAAAGCGCCTTGCGGGATGGCTACTGACACCTGATTCGCATTCAAATCACCCAAAGTCACGGCTTTGCTGTTCCCGCCAGTGGATTTGATGGGCTCTGCGATGGTTTTAGTGAATTGCCAAGTGGTGCCGGCTGTTGGCGCTGTCGCGGATTTTTGAGCTGAACCGCAACCCACGAGTCCCAAAGCCGCAAACGCTACCAATGAACCAAGCACAATCTGTTTGATTTGGCGCATAAAAAAATATGATGATAAATGCTGACTGAATTTGCTAAAGCATAGCGTATCCAGCAAAGACAGGCAATTTAACAGTCCTTTGTATTATTCGTACGAATTAGACCAGGGTTAAAATGCTGGTGATCACAGAATGACGTGGTTCGATGAGATAATAAAATACGTTCAATCCGATCTGCTTATGCCCCACTACCTCGGCTTTTAACAGGACCTGGAGGTGCTTTGACGTTGAACGCATGGACAGATGAATGGAATCCGAGACAGCTGTGACCGTCATTGAGCTTTTGCACAACATCTCCAGAATGATTAACCGACGCTGGTTAGCCAAAGCTTTCAGTAATTTTTCTGCTTGCATATTTGTATCCTTCGTCTAATTCGTACGAATTAGGATTAAGGTTTGAGTTAGTTTGACAAGATAAATATTTGTGATAATATTTTTTTGAATCACCACGAAGAGCGCCCTTCAAGGTTCCGTCCTTGCGGGGTTCTTTTCTTTTTAGGGTCTCCTCAAGGTCGCTCCTTGATCCTCACTTATACCGCTGCCGTATTTTTCCCTGCTTGTCAAACCCTTGCCCTAATTCGTACGAATTAGGGT
>CAIKNB010000122.1 GCA_903828685.1 Candidatus Uhrbacteria bacterium
GGGAGGATGGATATGACTCCGTTGCCCAGATTGATTCACGTCCGCCTGCGCTGGAGATCGCCTTGCTATGATAATCCTCTACTGGCTTGTTGACCTGATTGTCATCACATTCGTCTGGGTGGACAGACTCATCTCGCGGTTTCGTGTCTCCAGAACTGGTTACGCCAACCCGCGCGTGCGGAACATGGTTGGTATGCTCGGCTACAGTTCACACTCCTATCACCTTTCCCTACCGAATATCCAAAAATGGCTCAAGCATAGGACGGACTTGTTCCCCATGGTCATCCAGGTGCAGACCATCAACCGCTGTAATGCAGCCTGTGAGTTTTGTCCGTATCCCTACACCATTCATTTGCAGGAAAAGCGGATCATGGACGACGCGCTTTACACCAAAATTGTGGATGAATGTGTCGCGGAAAAGGATTTGCACGACTTCGTACCCATGTCCAAGAATGAGCCGTTGTTGGATGTCAAAATGGAACGTCGGGTGGAGGAGTTCAAAGCAAAAGCACAGCCTCATCAAATGGTGGAACTGGTCACGAACGGCAGTGGACTGACCCCCACTCGCGCGCAACGTCTCATGGATGCGGGCGTGGACTTGATCACCGTCAGCGTGAATGCTTCGAACGAAGAGACATACAAACGAGTGATGGTCGGTCTCTCGTGGAAGCAGGTAATGAGTAATCTGGAAGCGCTCTCGAAAATGAATTTATCCAAGGTCAATATCTATCTGCGTTTTGTGGCCGACCAGACGAACAAACGCGAGCTGAAGCTATTCCGCAAACGCTGGAAAAATTTCAACCTATTCCAGTTCAACGTCAACAACCGCGCCGGAACAGTGCGCAATTACGAAACGATGGTGATGAAGTACAACGATTTTATTGCACGTCTCCGGCGCGTGGGTGGGCACCGCGTCTACCCAGTCTGCCCGTATGTGTTCAGTCTCATGCACGTGCTGGAAAACGGCGACGTGCCGATGTGCTCCAACGACTGGGCGAACCGCGAAGTGCTGGGAAATGTCCGCACGCAGACCATTCGCGAGATTTACAATTCCCCGCGTATGAATGAGATCCGCGAATTGATGGCCGCAGGAAAATTTGAAAAACTCGAAGCCTGCCGCGAATGTTCGTTCTATCATGACTGGATGAAGAGTCCGCTCGCCCCGAATAAGGACGATTGGCAAATCCGCTCCCAGAAAGTGGACGAACCCCCAATCGCATCCACCTGAATCCCATCCGCGCATCCGTGAAAGAGTACGTTTATGAAAATCACCTTTATCCGCCCGCACCTCACCGCCATCCATGCCGCAGATGCATTAGAGCCGTTGGTCTTCGGCGTGCTGGCAAAGTTGACTCCGCCCGATATCGAGCTCGCACTCTACGATGACCGCATCGAGTCGATCCCCTACGATGAACCGACCGACCTGGTGGCGATCACGGTGGAAACCTTCACCGCCAAACGCGCCTATCAGATCGCGGCGCAATACCGCCAGCGCGGCGTGCCTGTGGTAATGGGCGGCTATCATCCGACATTGATGCCTGGTGAAGCCGGTCAATACGCGGACGCGATCGCCATCGGCGATGCGGAAACAACCTGGCCAAGGATAGTGGAGGATGCGCGCACCGGAAAATTGCAACGCGTATATCAATCCACACCCGACCTGGCCGTGGAAGGCGTCGCACCCAGGCGAAGTATTTTTGCCTCCAAGAAATACGGTGCGCTGCGCATCGTGCAGTTTGGGCGCGGTTGTCGCTTCGCATGTGATTTTTGCTCGATCCACGCCTTCTATGGCCGCTCCATGCCACGCCGATGTTTGGAAGATTTGTTGGCCGAGATGGATGAACTGCGCGGCCAATATGTTTTCTTCGCCGACGATAATTTATTTACCGACAAAGAACAGGCCGAAGCCTTGTTCAAAGCGCTGAAATCGTACAAGATTCACTGGGCATGCCAGATCAGCCTGGACATCGTGCAAAATCCACACCTGCTGGATCTGATGGGCGAAAGCGGTTGTGTCGGTGCGTTGATCGGATTCGAATCATTGGATCAGGCCAACCTGGTACAAATGAAAAAGATGTGGAACACCAAGCAGGGCGATTACGCCGAAGCACTTGCCGAAATTTATAAGCGCGGCATCATGGTCTTCGGCTCCTTCGTGTTCGGATATGATTCCGACACCACCGCGGCCTTTGACCGCACCCTGGACTTTGCCATGAAATCCAAACTGGCGCTGGCGCAATTTAATTCACTGATACCCATGCCCGCCACGCCGATCTATCACCGCTTGAAACAGGAGAATCGTCTCATCTTCGAGCGCTGGTGGCTGGACGATGACTATCGTTACGGTGAGACAATCTTCAAACCCAAAAACATGACACCCGATGAATTGCGTGACGGCATCATCCGTCTACGGCGCGAGTTCAACACCTACGCAGCGATTGCCGGGCGCATGTTCGAGCCGCGTTCCAATGCCCGCTCGCTGTATCATCTATTCGCCTTTCTTGCGATCAACCTGGTTACAAAGAAGGAGATCCGCAACAAACAAGGCGAAGCTCTTGGTAATGGCACATCCCTTTCCCCAATGCCAACTACCAATAACCCATTACCCCTTACAGGCGATCTATGAAAGTAACTCTCATCTACCCCGGCATCGGAGACTACGAAGACGAAGCGCGCATGGAGCCTTTATCGGTGGGCGCACTGGCAGGGATGACGCCTCCCGATATAGAAGTGGTCATTTACGATGACCGGTTTGAGCCCATCCCCTACGATGAACCGACCGACCTGGTGGGCATCACCGTGCAAATATTCAGCGCCCGCCGCGCTTATGAGATCAGCGCCGAGTACCGCAAGCGCGGTGTGCCCGTCATCATAGGCGGGATGCATCCTACGTTGATACCGGATGAAGCCTGCCAACACGCGGACTCGATCTTCATGAGCGACGCTGAACAGCTCTGGCCGCAGGTGGTGGAGGACGCCCGAAATGGAAAACTCCGGCCCATCTACAAGGGCGAACCGTCCGCGCCCCAGCCGGATACGTTCACCCGTTTCGATCTCTACAAAGGGAAGAAATACCTGCCGATCACACTCCTGCAATTCGGGCGCGGCTGTCGTTTCGTCTGCACCTTCTGCGCCACGAGCGCCTACTTCAACCACGGCCATCACTACCGCGAAGTGGAGCACGTTATCGCCGAGATCGAAAAGCAGGATCGTAAAACCATCTTCTTCGTGGATGACAACATCGTGTCTGATTTTGAAGCAGCCAAGGCCTTGTTCCGCGCGTTGATCCCGCTCAAGATCCATTGGGTGTCGCAGGCTAGCATAAACATGACGAGCGACCGCGAGTTGATGGACTTGATGGCGCGCAGTGGCTGTCTCGGCCATGTGGTCGGACTCGAGTCTATCGACCAGGGCAACCTGCGCCTGATGAAGAAGTCCCAAAACATGCTTGGTGGATTCGAAGCCTATGAGCCGCAACTGGAAATCCTGCGCGACTACGGCCTGCAAACCTGGGCAGCCTTCACCATCGGCCACGATTGTGACACACCCGCATCCATCGAGCGGACATTGGAGTTTGCGTTAAAAAACAAATTTACCTTTGCCGCATTCAACCTGCTGTTACCGTATCCCGGCACGCCGCTCTACCAGCAACTGCAAGCCGAAGGCCGCCTGCTCTTTGATGGAAACTGGTGGCTTCATCCTGATTATCGCTTCAATCACGCCGCTTTCGTTCCCAAACACATGAGTCCCGAAAAGCTGACCGAACTGACCTACGACATGCGCCGCACCTTCAACAGTCCCGCCTCCATCGTCCAGCGCGCCTTTGATTTCAAAACCAACATGCGGAATCCGTATCGCTTCGGCGTTTATGCCGTTTACAATCCGTTATTCCGAAATGAGACTCTCAAGAAACAAGGAATAAGACTTGGCCACAATCAATGAATTCGGGAAAACTGTTTCTGCTAATCGGCAATAAAATATTTCCGTTTGTCGGACTTCCGCTCCTCATCTGGCTGTGGACACGGACCGGCGGAGTTGCTTTCATGTCCCTCACGCTGGGACTGCCGTTCGTGTTTGGCTACTTCGCCCCGGGCATTGGAACCAACCTCCTGAAGATGTGGCGCTTCCGTGACAGTTGGGTGATTGGAAATTATTTTATCCACCATGGCTTCATCTACGCCGCCACACTGGGAGCGGTGCTGTTCATCGCTTTCGTTCCGCCCGTGCAAAATGACGGTTGGACTTTGCTCGGCAACATGGCACGCGGCGCAGGGATATTGGGCTTCGTCGGCTGGACGCACGATCTGATTTCCATCCGTGAAGGCTTGATGGAAGTCTACAACGAGCCGTGGAAACGCGGCGCGCCTGCTGAAGTCATTGCCGCGCAATATGCTCCACTGTGTTTCGCATTGCTTGGTGCAGTCTACGCGGGCGTTGTCACTTTTGGTTACCAGGCACTCGTGCTGGATAACAACCTCACCAGCCTGTGGTGGCTTTTTCCGCTTGGGCTCACCCTCATGACCGCCGCCATCTCATTGCCATTTCTGCCATGGATAAAAGAAGTCTTGACCAAACCCTAATGGTTTCGAAAACATGGTTGGCCTCAATAAAAGGATAATCCATGAACAATCTCAGCAGCCAAACCATCCATCGTACGGAACTTACAACGGGCACGACCGAAGAAATGTTCACGATCTTCAACGAGAACTTCGATCAGTCCTCGCCCGAAATATTTTATCGCGACTTGAACAACAAGGATTGGGTGATTCTCCTGCGCGACGAACACAACTGCGTACAGGGTTTCTCCACCCTCGTCCTCTACGAAACCGAATTTGAATCGCAAAAAATGAGCATCGTCTATTCGGGCGATACGATCATTCGTCCCGCCTACTGGGGCACAGCGCAGCTTCCCAGCACATGGATCAAAACCGTGCTGGAAAAATCCGCATCCATGCAGCAGCCGCTCTACTGGCTTTTGATCTCGTCGGGCTACAAAACCTATCGCTTCCTGAGCGTCTTTTACAAAACCTTTTATCCGCACTACGCCTGCCCCACCCCGCCGCACATTCAGTCGCTGATGCACCACCTTGCCGCGCAGCGTTTCGGCGACGAGTATTACCGTGACTTGGGCATTGTCCGCTTTCAAAATGGCGCCACTCCATTGCGCGATGGCGTAGCAGAAGTTACCGATGAACGTCTGCATGATCCGCATGTGGCGCATTACATCAAAATGAATCCGTATCACGACCAGGGCGACGAGCTCGTCTGCATCACACAAGTACATCCCGATAACTTCACACCCGCAGGCAGGCGCATGGCGCGATGAAGGCATTTGCATCCAACGCTTTGTGGGTGGCATCCTGTCTGCCTGGCTGGCTTCGCTTTCAACACGCGGCAGAACATGTGGAGGAAACTCAAACGAGGTTGTTATCGCATTATCTGCGTGCAAATGCCAACACGGAATATGGACGGCTTCATCATTTTGCTTCGATTGCTTCGCCGAAACGTTTTCAGAAACAAGTTCCGCTCAGCACCTATGATGATTACACCGATCACATCCAACGCATTGGCGCAGGCCAAGCATCCGTTCTGACTGCCGAGCCTGTGCGTATGTTCGAACTTTCCAGCGGTTCCACAGCCGCATCGAAACTGATTCCCTATACAGACACGCTCAAATCCGAATTCCAGCGCGGCATCGCGTCCTGGATTTACAATCTCTATACTAACAACCCTGATCTGCAACGCGGACCTGCATATTGGTCTATCACTCCGCTGCTGGAGGGAAAACGCTTTTCATCTGGCGGAATTCCTATTGGATTTGAATCAGATAGTGCATATCTTGGGCTGTTCGGCAAATTGCTGGTTGA
>CAIKNB010000123.1 GCA_903828685.1 Candidatus Uhrbacteria bacterium
GGAAGACAAGCTGCATGCCCGTGCCACCGGCTCGTACTCGCTGATCACCCAGCAGCCGCTCGGCGGCAAGGCCCGCTTCGGCGGCCAGCGCTTCGGCGAAATGGAAGTGTGGGCGCTCGAGGCCTATGGCGCGGCGCACATGCTGCAGGAAATCCTGACCATCAAATCGGACGACGTGCCCGGACGCTCCAAGGCTTACGAGTCCATCATCAAAGGCGAGCCCATCCGCAAGGTCAACGTGCCGGAATCATTCAACGTGCTCATCCGCGAACTCAAGGGCTTGTGTCTGGATGTGGAACTGCTCAAGGACGGGGAGCGCATCGAGGAATCCGCACCCAAGCCGGAAAGCTTCAAGCCGCGCCCGGCTCTGACCAAATCGTTCGCCGACACCGAATGGGGTCCGGCGCCCGAAGAATCCTAAACGACCACCACTATGTCTTTCTTCCAATCAGAAAACATCAAGACCACGGACTTCGACGCCATGCGCCTCAAGCTGGCGTCGCCCGAGATCATCCGCGGCTGGTCGTACGGCGAGGTCACCAAACCTGAGACCATCAACTACCGCACGCAGAAACCGGAAAAGTCCGGGCTGTTCGCCGAAGAAATCTTCGGCCCCAGCAAGGACTGGGAATGTTACTGCGGCAAATACAAGAAGATCCGCTACAAGGGAATCATCTGCGACAAGTGCGGCGTGGAAGTCACGCACTCGCTGGTGCGCCGCGAACGCATGGGCCACATCGAGCTGGCCGCGCCGGTTTCGCATATCTGGTTCTTGCGCAGCGTTCCCTCCAAGATCGGCACGGTGCTGGATTTGTCCGTGCAGGCGCTCGAGAAGATTATCTACTTCGCGGCCTTCGTGGTCACGGACGTGAATGAAGAGCTCAAAGCCCAGACGCTGGAGCAGATCCGCACCGAATACAAAGGCAAGCGCAAGGCGCTGGAGTCGGAATACGAACGCGAGGTCAAGCGCATCAACGACGAAGCCGCGGCCAAAGGCAAGGATGGCGACGCCGCGACGCATGAGCTGGATAAGGCGCAGGGCAACAAGGAGCGCAAGCTCAAGGAATTGGAATCCGACTTCTCCACCACGGAAAAGGAAATCAAGGATTTGCGCCCGCTTAAGGTTTTGTCCGAGAACGAATACCACGAGCTCTCGCTCAAGTTCGGCCACATCTTCGAAGCCAAGATCGGCGCCGAAGCCGTGGATGAGCTGCTCAAGAAGATCGATGTGGAAGCCACCGTCAAAGCTCTGCAGAAGGAGATGGTCGGCGCCTCGGAGGTCAAGCATGACCGCATCATCCGCCGGCTCAAGCTGCTGAAATCTTTCAGCAACCAGATGATCGAGCCGCACTGGACCATCCTCAAAGCGCTGCCCATCGTGCCGCCGGACTTGCGTCCTATGGTGGCCCTGGACGGCGGACGTTTTGCGACCTCGGATCTTAACGATCTGTACCGCCGCGTCATCAACCGCAACAACCGCCTCAAGCGCCTACTGGAACTTAACGCGCCCGAAGTCATCACGCGCAACGAAAAGCGCATGCTGCAGGAAGCCGTGGACTCGCTCATCGACAACAGCGCGCGCCACTCCAAAACCGTCATCGCCGCCACGGGCAAAAAGCGCCAGCTCAAATCCCTGGCCGACATCCTCAAAGGCAAACAAGGACGCTTCCGCCAAAACCTGCTGGGCAAGCGCGTGGACTATTCAGGCCGCTCGGTCATCGTCATCGGCCCGAACTTGCGTTTGGACCAGTGCGGCTTGCCCAAGATCATGGCGCTCGAGCTCTTCAAACCGTTCATCATTGCCGAGCTCATCAAGCGCGAGTTGGTGCACAACATCCGTTCGGCCAATCGCTTCATCGAAGCCGACAACGCCGAGGTCTGGGATATCCTGGAAAATATCGCCTCCAATTCCGTGGTGCTCCTGAACCGCGCTCCGACTTTGCACCGCCTGGGCATCCAAGGCTTTTTCCCCAAACTCATCGAAGGCAAAGCCATCCAGATCCATCCGATGGTCTGCCCGGCATTCAACGCCGACTTCGACGGCGACCAGATGGCCGTGCATGTACCGCTGACCGAAGAAGCGCGCGCCGAAGCGTTCAACATCATGTTGTCGACGCGCAACCTGCTCAAGCCTTCCACGGGCATGCCGGTCATGAACCCGGACAAGGACATTGTGTGGGGAACGTATTACATGACCACCATGAACGAACCGGAAAACGGCAAGGTCAAAACGTTCGCATCGGCCACCGAAGCCATTTATCTTTATCAAGCCGGCAAGTTGGATATCCGCGAGAGGGTCAAGACGCGCCTCGTGCCGGGCGGCCCCATCGTTGAGACCAACGTCGGACGTATCATCGTAAACAAACTTTTCCCGCCGGAAATCGGTTTCCGCAACGAGGTGATGGGCAAGAAGCAATTGGGCGAAATCACGCGCCAGATCCTGTATAGCCAAGGCTTTGAGGCAGCGGCCATCTTCTTGGATGCAGTCAAGGACACGGGCTTCAAGTACATCACGCGTTCCGGCTTCTCTTATGGCATCGGCGACCTGCCGGAAGTCCATGGCAAGAGGGCGCTGGTCGAAGAAGGCGACGAGAAGGTCAAGCAAGTCGAGGAACAATACAAAGAAGGTTTGCTGACCAAGAAGGAGCGCATGACGCTCATCGTCAAAACCTGGATGGACGTCAAAGACCGCGTGCAAAAACTCTGCGGCGAATCTCTGGACAAACAGGGCTCGGTCAAAGCCATGATCGAATCCGGCGCCCGCGGTTCGCTCGGACAGCTGACCCAGGTCATCGGCATGAAAGGCCCGGTGGCTAACCCGCGCGGCGACATCATCGAGCTGCCCATCAAATCATCTTTCCGCGAAGGCCTCTCGGTGCTGGAATACTTCATCTCATCCCACGGCACGCGCAAGGGTCTGACTGATACGGCTCTGAAAACCGCTAACGCCGGTTACCTCACGCGTCGTCTGGTGGATGTGGCGCAAGACGTGGTCATCACGGGCGAAGATTGCGGCGATACCGAAGGCGCGCTCATCACGCACAAGGATTGCGAAGACATCGGCGAGCCGCTCATGACCCGCCTCATGGGACGCGTGATCATGAAGGACATCAAAGATTCGGAGACCAAGAAAGTTGTCATCAAAAAAGGCACGCTCATCACCGAAGAACACATCAAGCTCATCCAGGCGTTCAAAGAACCTTTGGCTGAAGCGCATGTGCGTTCGGTGCTGACTTGCCGCATGCGCCGCGGCTTGTGCCAGCAGTGCTACGGTTACGACCTGGCATATAACAAGATGGTCAATCAGGGTACGGCTGTGGGCACCATCGCTGCGCAATCCATCGGCGAACCTGGCACGCAGCTCACCATGCGTACCTTCCATATGGGCGGCGTGGCCGGAGCCGACATCACGCAAGGTCTGCCGCGCGTCGAAGAATTGTTCGAAGCGCGTCCGCCCAAATACCGCGCGCTCATCGCCGAAGTGGCGGGCAAGATCAAGATCACGCAAGGCGAGCGCCGCATCATCGAGACGCCGACCGGAGAAAAAGTCATGGACGTGGCGAGCGGCGGCAAAGTCATCGCCATCGAACACACTTCGGTAGAAGAGGAAAAGCACACGCTGGGCGTGAACGACAAAGCCAAGGCCAAAGACGGCGCCAAGGTCAAAGAAGGCGAAGTGCTGTATGTGACCAAGAGCGGCAACGAGGTTTTGGCCGAGCATGCAGGCGTGGCCAAGGTCGCGGAGCGCCAGATCGTAGTGATCTGGGACAGCCCGGCTGTCACGGAATACCAGGTGCCGACCGGCTTCCAGGTCATGGTCAAAGACGGACAGGAAGTCCAGCCCGGCGACCAGATGACCGAAGGTCACTTGGACTTGCTACAGTTCTTCCGGCTCAAGGGACGCGCTGCGGTCATGCGCTACCTGCTCAAGGAAGTGCTGGCCATCTATGCGTCGCAAGGCCAGAAGATCAATGCCAAGCATATCGAAATCATCATCCGCCAGATGTTCTCGCGCGTGTATGTGAAAGATTCCGGCGACACCGAGCTTTTGCCCGGCGAAGTCGTGGAAAAGATGCGCGCCGAAGCCGAGAACAAACGCATCGTGGACGGCGGCGGCAAAGCAGCCGAACTCGAGGAATTATTCCTGGGCGTGACCAAGGTTTCGCTCTCCACCGAATCATTCCTTTCAGCCGCGTCCTTCCAAGAGACGGCACGCGTGCTCATCAACGCCGCGGTGACCGGCAAGATGGATCATCTCGAAGGTTTGAAGGAGAACGTCATCATCGGTCGCTTGATTCCGGCAGGTACAGGCTTCGGCGCCTACTTGGGCGAAGAGCAAGCCGTACCGGCCGAGGAACCGGCACCCGAGACGGTGTAAAAAATCAAAATCGGAAATCGAAAAAGAGGCGCACGCCTCTTTTTCGGTACGGTTTTGTCAAGACTTGCGCCACGGGTTAAGATGCGGCATATGTCACGGCACTCCAAATGGTCCAAGGTAAAACAGTTCAAAGGCGCGATTGATGCCAAACGTTCGGCGTCTTTCACCAAGCTGGCGCGCGAGATAACGGTCGCAGTGCGCGAAAAAGGCGGCGATCCCAACATGAACGTGCGGCTGCGCGTGGCCATGGATCGGTCGCGCAAAGCATCCATGCCCAAAGACGCCATCGAGCGCGCCGTGGCGCGCGGCACAGGTACGGGAACCGACGCTGCGGCCATCGTGTCGCCGACGTACGAGGCGTACGCACCTGGCGGCACGGCGCTCATCATCGAGTGTTTGACCGACAACAGCAACCGTTCGGCTAATGACGTTAAACACATCCTGTCTGAATATAGCGCCACGCTCGCCAGCCAAGGATCGGTCACATACCTCTTCCAGCGCAAAGGCGTGGTGCGCATTCCGGGCGGCTTGCCCTCTGACCGGCGCGAAGAAGTGGAGCTGGCGCTCATCGATGCCGGAGCCGAGGATATCGAAGACACGGAAGATGCGACCGAAGTCAGTTCAGCTCCGAACGATTTGGCCAAAGTCGCGGAAGCGGCGCAAAAGCTGGGACTGAATGTCGAGTCCGCGGAGTTCGAATGGATTCCGTCAACACTGGTGGAAACGGATGAGGAAAAAGGCACGCAAGTCGCGGAGCTGATCGAAGAACTGGAAGCGCTGGATGACGTCAGTCATGTATATTCAAATTTGGCATGACCAAATCCCTCCGTATCCTGGGCATCGATCCCGGTTTTGACCGCACAGGTTTCGGCGTGATCGATGAACAGGGGAATAAAGTCTCGTGGGTGGCTCACGGCTGCATCCAGACCAAAGCCACGGATGAGTTCCCGGCGCGCCTGCAAGCCATGCGCGACGAACTCAAAAGCGTAGCCAAGAAATACAAACCGGATTGCGTGGCCATGGAACAGCTGTTTTTCCAGACCAACGCCAAAACCGCCATCAAAGTCGGCATGGCGCGCGGCGTGTTGCTCATCACTTTGGCTGATTTGGGTTTGGAGGTGGTGGATGTCATGCCCACGCAGGTCAAACAGGGCTTAACGGGTTATGGCGCGGCGGATAAGCGTCAGATCCAAACCATGGTCCAGCGCATCTTGGCGCTCAAGACCATACCTAAACCAGATGATGCGGCCGACGCCTTGGCTATCGCTCTCGTGGGCGCTACCTTATACAGGCGTCAGCAACAAATAAAAAAATGAAATATTTCATCCTCGCCTTAGCCGCGTGCTGCCTGCTCGGTGCGGGCTGCACCGTCACGCGCCAAGGCTACCAATTCGTGATTTCGTCTTCAGCCCAGAATACGGTCATCGAAGGCACCCAGGCGTCCGCTGGTTTACGCGCGGATTTGGCGCCGAGTTTGAGCATCAGCGCGTCATCGGCTGAATGGAGCGGATTGAGCTTGCCATCAAATTAATATCCATATGAACAAATACGCGGTTCCCGCCTGTCCCACCTTTCCGTTCGCCGATCCGCTATCGTCGCATCTGTTCCGGGACGAGCTGACCGGCGATATCGTCATCGTGGCGCCGGGCCGGCGCTATCGCCCGGATACGGTTTCGCAGCACAAGGTCAAAGATCCCTTGGCGCTAAAGCATTTGGCGCAGGAAAAGATTTTGGCCGTGTACGGCAAAGGCAAACACCGCATGCTTGCCATAGAGAATGCGTTCCCCGTGTTCCACAGCGATCGCGAACTCAAGGGCCGTCAGGAGATGCTGGTGGAAGGCACCGAAGTACGCCCGTTTTCCGATTTCACGGCCGGTCAGATGGCCTCGGCTTTGGATGCCTTACGCGAACGTTCCAAAATCTTCCGCCGCGACCCCACGCTTAAATACATGGTGGTGTTCAAGAATGAGGGCAAGGAAGCCGGCGCCTCGCTATTGCATCCGCACTCGCAGATTTTTGGCTTATGTTTTGTGCCCGAGAGGCTGCGTCGGCTCAGCCGCAACCTCAAGACCGCGCGCCACAGCCACACTTCGCCGCATGTTCGGGCGCTTACGGAAGCCACCAAGGACCGCATCATCTATGCGGACAAGCTGGCGGTGGCTTTCGCCGATCCATACTCGCGCTTTGCTTACGGCGTGAGGATTTTGCCGCGCCGCTGTCTCGATAACATTACGCAGACCACGCCCGCCGAGCGGAAGTCGCTGGCCAAGGCGCTCTACGCACTCATGCCCCTAGTGCGCCAGCATGAACTTTCTTATAACTTCCATTTCCACGACGTGTTTTCAGACGAGCATGAGGTCTTCGAAATCAAGTTCGCACCGCGTGCGAATATTTGGGCTGGTTTCGAGTTGGATGCGGGCATCGTGATCAACCCTGTTCCGGCCGAATGCGCGGCGTACGAGTATCGCCAGGCGCGTAAGACGTAACGAGTTTTACCCTTGTTTTTAGGGCCTTTTCAGTCAATTTAAGGTTTTGTTCCACTGGCCATATGCCACAGGTACTGAGGTTGTTTTTCCTCTGTAAGCATGTTAATCTTGAGGGACAAAAACACGTGATTTTTTTATACTGATTATGCAGATATATTGGCATGGATATTCCACGGTCCGCATCGAAGCCAAGAGCGGCGACAAGGAAGCGACGGTCTTGACCGACCCGTTCCAGAACGAGGCGAGTTTGCGCATGCCACGCACGGTCGAGCCGGACATCCTGCTGCTCTCGCACCAAGATACCAAGCGTTTCAACCTCGAAGGGATCCAGGGCAAGCCATTCACGATTTCCGATCCGGGCGAATACGAGGTCAAAGACGTTTTCGTGCAAGGCATCCAGGATCGCACGCTCGAGGAGGGCGTCAAAGAGCGCCCGGTCATCTACCGCTGCAACATCGAGAACATGTCCATCGGATTTTTGGGCCAGCTCAAGCGCAAACTCACGGATTATGAGATCGAGGAATTGGGTGAGATAGATATTTTGCTTTTGCCCGTGGGCGGGGGAGAGGTCATGGATTCCAAGCTGGCCAGCGAGACCATTTCCGTCATCGAGCCGCGCTTGGTCGTGCCGCTGCATTATGATTTGCCGGGGATCAAAACCAAGTTGACCGACGTGAACGCCTTTTGCAAAGCACTGGGCGTATGCAAGCGCCAGGATTCCAATAAGCTCAAGATCAGCAAGAAGGATCTGCCCACCGAGGACTTGCTGGTGGCGGTGTTGGAGCGGGCATAAAATCAACATCAAGTATGGCCATCAAACGAGCTACTAAATCCATGCGCGACGCGTCAGGCCCAAACCCGTTCGAAACGTCGGCGCGTCCTAAGGTTACGCCGGCTAAACGCGCCAGACCGGCTCGCGCAGCCGTATCGCGTAAGGCCGCAACGCCTCCGCCCCAAACTTACGTCTCGGCCAGCATGCTGAGCCCGGAGGAAAAGCGGCAGATCATCTTGGCGCATGCCGAGATGAACCAGCCGCATGATCCGGTACAGGTGTTGAGCATGTGGGCCGGAGTGGCCGTGTGCGTCATGGCCGTGGCCGTGGGTTGGTGGTGGTCGGTCGGAACGGAATTCAGCGGTGGACTCTCGCACAGCGTGAGTTCGCTAAAAGCCCAGGCTGCGGAGGCGGAGCAAACCGTGAAACAGTATGCTGATTCGGTGGCTCCGGACGGGTTTACGGCGCCGCTCAAAGCCATAAACGATCATATCCAAGAAGTGCACAACAATAGCTTGGCTCAAGAGCAGGCTAAGGCCCAATTGCAAGATTTGCTGCAGAATTCGTCCGCGGGCAGCACGGCGGGCCGCAATATTTTCGTGCCCCAAGCAGGCGCTGCAACCTCGAGCAATAATTAATCCAGAAACAACATGCCGAAAGACAAGAAATTGGCCAAGGTAGAACCGCAACAGCCGCTCCAGTACATCGGAAACCTGGAACAGCAGGACATCGTGCAGGAGATGCGCAAGTCCTTTTTGGATTACGCCATGAGCGTGATTGTGGATCGCGCGCTGCCGGACGTACGCGACGGCATGAAGCCGGTGCACCGCCGCATCCTGTATTCCATGTGGATGAGTGGTTTGCGTTCCACCGCGAAATTCAAGAAGTGCGCCACCGTGGTCGGCGACGTGCTGGGCAAATACCATCCGCACGGCGACCTGGCGGTGTATGACTCGTTGGTGCGCATGGCACAGGATTTTTCCATGCGCTATCCGCTGATCCGCGGTCAAGGCAACTTCGGTTCCATCGACGGCGACAGCGCAGCTGCCTACCGCTACACCGAATCCAAACTCGCAGCCATCGCCGAAGAACTCCTGACAGACATCGATAAAGACACAGTCAACTTCCGTCCCAACTACGACGGCTCCACCAAGGAACCGTCAGTGCTGCCGGCGCGCCTGCCCAACCTGCTCCTGAACGGCACGCTCGGCATTGCCGTGGGCATGGCTACCAATATCCCGCCGCATAACCTGACCGAAATCTGCAACGCCGTGTGCGCGCTCATCGACGACTCGGAAATCACGGTCGAAGGCTTGATGCAGCACGTTAAAGGTCCGGATTTCCCAACGGGCGGCGTGGTTTACGACATCAACGAAATCAAGCAGGCCTATGCCACGGGCAAAGGCGGCATCGTGATGCGCGCCAAAGCCGAGATCGTGGAGGACAAGGCTGGGCAGTTCAGGATCGTGGTCAACGAAATCCCGTACCAGGTCAACAAGTCCACGCTCATTGAGCGCATCGCCGAGCTGGTGCAGGAAAAGAAGATCGAAGGCATCAAAGACCTGCGCGACGAATCAAATAAAGACGGCATCCGCATCGTGATTGAACTCAAGAAGGACGCCTATCCGCGCAAGGTGCTGAACCAGCTGTACAAGATGTCGCAGCTGCAGGAAACATTCCACGTCAACATGCTGGCTTTGGTGGACGGAATCCAGCCGCGCGTGTTGACGCTCAAGAACATCCTGGAGGAATACGTCAAACACCGGCAGGAAGTGGTCCGTCGGCGTACCGAATACGATTTAACCCGCGCCAAGGAACGCGCGCACATCTTGGAAGGCTTGCGCATCGCGCTGCTCAAGATAGACGAGGTCATCGCCACCATCAAAAAGTCCAAGGACAAGGACGAGGCCAAGGTTAACCTGATCAAAAAGTTCAAGCTGTCCGAGATCCAAGCCGGTGCCATCCTGGAAATGCGCTTGCAACAGTTGGCCAACCTGGAGCGTCTCAAAGTCGAGCAGGAATATAAGGAAAAGATGGATTTGATCAAAGAGCTGGAGTCGATCTTGAAGTCAGCCAAGCGCATGCTCGGCATCATTAAAGCCGAAGTGGAAGAGCTGCGGGAGAAGTTCGGCGACGAGCGGCGCACGCAAGTCATCAAAACCGCAGTCGGGGAATTCTCCAACGAGGATTTGATTCCGGACGAGCCCACGCTCGTCATGCTCACGGCCGACGGCTACATCAAACGCGTGCCTCCGGACATGTTCCGCACGCAAGGGCGCGGCGGCAAAGGCGTAGCCGGTTTGACCACCAAGGAAGAAGACCAGGTGGAGCATGTTTTTTCCACCAACACGCATGCCGATGTAATGTTCTTCACCACGCGCGGCCGCGTGTTCCGGCTTAAAGCGTATGACGTGCCGCAGGGCAGCCGTGCGGCCAAGGGCCAGGCTATCGTGAACTTCCTGCAGCTCGCACCGGGCGAAAAAGTCGCCACCGTGCTGCCTCTGGGCGACATGGAAGGCGCCAAGCATCTGGTCATGGTCACGGTGCAGGGCACGATAAAAAAGACCGGCCTCGAAGAATTCGAGAACGTGCGGCGCTCCGGCCTCATCGCCATCAACCTGCGCGAAGGCGACGACCTCAAATGGGTCAAACCGTCTTCAGGCTCCGACGATATCGTGCTCATCACGCGCAATGGCCAATCTATCCGCTTCAAAGAAACCGATGTGCGCGCCATGGGACGCAATGCCTCGGGCGTGCGCGGCATCAATCTCAAGAAGAAGGGCGATTCCGTGATCGGCATGGACGTGGTATTGCCCGCATTGGTCAAGAAAGGCCATTTGGAACTTTTCACCGTGGCTGAAAACGGTTTGGGCAAACGCACCAATCTGACCGAATACAAAGTCCAGCATCGCGGCGGCTCCGGAATCCGCACCATGAAGGTCACGCCCAAGACTGGCGGCGTGGTGGCGGCCTACGTGTGCTCCATGGAAGAAGACCGCGACTTGCTGTGCGCCTCCAAGAAAGGCATCGTCATCCGCTTGCCGTTCAAGAGCGTGCCGTCGCTCGGTCGCGATACCCAGGGCGTACGCATCATGCGCTTCAAGGAAGAAGGTGATTTGCTTTCCAGCGTGGCGCTGATCGGCAATACCGAATTAGGAAGTAATCTTTAGCCATGTCAGAGATCGAGCACAACCAAGAATCCAAACAGCACCCAGCCTTTTCCGGCTGGGTGCGTCGTAATCTACCGGCCATGGCGGCATTCGTAGCCGGTTTTGCGGTCATGAGCCTGGAACTTCTGGAAGCGCGGCTCGTGGCCCCGTATTTCGGTTCGTCAGTCCTGGTGTGGACCAATATCATCGGCGTGATTTTGGTGGCTTTGGCTATCGGCGCCTGGGCCGGGGGAGCGATCACGGATAAATATCCGCGTGCCAGTACCGTGGCGCTGTTCCTATTGGGCGCTGGATTATGGTCGGCCGGATTATCTGGTTTGGGCCGCGTCATTCTGGTTTCGTTCAGCGGCATGCCAATCCAAACTGTTTCCGCTTTGGCCTCGCTGATATTGTTCGCGCCGCCGGCTTTACTCTTGGGTGCGGTCCCGCCCGCAGTTTTGCGTTTATCGGTGGAAGACGTGAAACAGAGCGGACATACGGCCGGACTTTTGACAGCCATCGGCACAGCCGGCAGCTTGGCCGGCACGTATCTGACCGGATATTTTTTGCTGCCGCTGTTTTCGGTCAACGATTTGCTGGCTGCCGTAGCCGCCGTGCTGGTGCTGTGTGCCGTGGCGCTGGGCGGCAAGATTTTTTCCCGGCGTTCGTTTGCGGCCGTCGGCATTCTAGGAATCGTAGCAGTGCCCAATACTTTTATCGGCGACCGTTTGTTGCCGGGCGAAGTTTTTCCTTCGGCTTTCAACCACGTCATGGTCACTGACATGGCTTGGCACGGCGCACCGGCGCGCATCCTACTCATCAACATGGGTTTCCACTCAGGCGCTTTGACGGACAAGCCGCTCCAATCAGTATTCGATTACGTAACGACCCTGCAAGCTACTGACCAGATAATGGCTGAGCCAAAGAATTTATTGCTCATCGGCGGCGGCGGCATGCATATCGCAGACGAATTCCTGCAGCGCCATCCGAATGCCCACGTGGATATCGCGGAAATCGATCCCAGCGTGTACCAAGCGGCGCTTAAGGCTTTTGGCTTGCGCGATCCGGAGCGCGTCACCATGCATTTTGAGGACGCGCGTCCAGTGGTCAACCAGTCGCCAGCTTCGCAATACGATGTGATCGTGGCTGATGCTTTCAGTGGGGACTTGTGCGTGCCGTGGCAGCTTTTGACCCGCGAGGCCATGGCAGGATACAAAAGAGTGCTTAAGCCGGATGGCGTCATGGCATTCAATGTCATCATGCCGGATGTGGATCCGGGACCGGGCACCAGCGCCTTCAAAGCGCGGTTCTATGCCACGCTGCACACGGCTTTCGGTTGGAGCGAGAGCATCTCCACCATGGAGCCCAAAGATCCGAAAAAAGTCTCCAACATTTTAGTTTTTGCAGGCAATGGTACCAAACCTGATTCCGCGGCGTTGCTCGCCGCAGTGCAACAAAAATACGGCGTACCCGCTGCGCGCCTCATGTCTGAACCGGCCGATGGCGCGGTTTGGACAGATGATGCAGGACCGGCTGACTATGCCAGTCTGGCTATGTATGGCGAAGCTTGGCCCGGTGTCAGCGAACGCTGAAGACCTTGTCGATTAGGCCGTATTCCAAAGCCTGTTTGGGGTCCATGAAATTGTCGCGATCCGTATCCTGTTCGAGTTTTTTGATGGGCTGGCCCGTGTGTTTGGCCAACAGCTTATTGAGTTGGTCCTTGAGCTTAAGCATGCGCTCAGCGCGGATTTTGATATCCGCAGCTTGGCCCTCGATGCCGCCTAGCGGTTGATGGATCATGATTTCGGAGTTGGGCAAAGCGAAGCGTTTGCCTTTAGCGCCACCAGCCAAAAGCACTGCAGCCATGGAGGCGGACATGCCGATGCAGATAGTGGAGACGTCGCAGCTCACGTGTTGCATGGTGTCATAGATGGCCAGA
>CAIKNB010000124.1 GCA_903828685.1 Candidatus Uhrbacteria bacterium
CGCGTCGATATTCGTGAGATTGATGACGCGCCGCGCGCCGTATTTGTGTGCTAACCTCACGGCCACATAATCCGTGCTCCATCCCGGCTTCCAGCCTGCGGCCACCATGATAGGTTCTTGCCAGACGACTTTTTTGGTCGGATCTTTGACCACGCGATGCAAGGCGTTGTCGCGAAAGATGGCGCGCAGCAAGTGTCCGTTCAAGCGTGTGGCATGGATGCCGATCCAGTCCACGTCTTCGGGATCCAGTCGGCTGACTGCGCTCGCAGCCTTTTGATAAGCACGCGCCGTATGTCCGCCGCCCACCACAATGACAAAACGCTGGCGCTTCTCGATTTCTGACTTGATCAAGTCTCGCAACTTTTTCAAAAACGAAACGTCGATGCCCGTCTTGGGCACTACGATGGACCCGCCGATGGAGATGACGACGGGCGGCATATTCATTTCGTTTCCAATAATCCGTTCACCAGCCACGACACGAGCCAATAAACCAGCGCTCCCCAAAAAGCGGCCCAAAAGTTTGCCACGTCAAAGCCTCTGACGATGGATGATGCGAGCCAGAACATGAGCGCATTGATGACCAAAGTGAACAGTCCCAGCGTCAGGATATTCACGGGCAAGGTCAGGATGAGCAGGATGGGACGCACCAATGCGTTCACCAAGCCGATGACCAACGCCGCGATAAGCGCAGCCCAAAAATTCTTGACGCTTACGCCAGGCACCACATAAGCCGCTGCCATGACAGACAAGGTGCTAATCAACCAACGAAGTAATAGGGACATATTATTCGAACTTCTTCTTAATCTCCTTGACCTTATTCTCGGCCAAAGCCAAACGCTGCTTGAGCGCATCCGCGATGTTCATGGCGCGCTCAAATTTGACCAAACCTTGGTCCAGATCCGTCTCTCCCCTCTCAAACCACGCCGCGATCTCTTCGAGATCTTTGAAGCCCTTGGCTACGTCGATATCTTTGGATTCTTTTTTTGGAGGCATAGATTTTATAATAATTTCGGTTGGATTTTTTTGCTTCCCACTCGCGTGACTGTGGCGCCGGCTTCGCCGTCTTGCAGCACGATCGCGACTTCTTTGCCCACGGCGAGTTTGGAGATTGACGTCACGGAATTGCCGGCTGCGTCCTTTAGCATAACATAACCGCGTTTCAACACGCCCTTGGGGTCCAAGGACTGCAATAAGCGCGCCTGGTTAACGAGCCGACCAGCCAAATCCTTGAGCCAGACTTCGACGCCTGACGAAATATTCCCGCTTATGGATTCCAGTTCTGTTCTGCGCCCCGTAAGCCAAGTTCCTGGCGCATCAAAGGCGCGTTCCAAGATGGTTTGGCGCGCTTCCAATTCCTCCAACATGGCGGACTCGATGCCGTCCGCAAGCGTAGCCAGCTCATACAGCACGTCGCGCCTGTCCGGGACCAAACGCCGCGCGCAATCCGTAGGCGTGGAGCCGCGTACATCCGCAGCTTCTTCGGCCAGCGTGATGTCGCGTTCATGTCCGATAGCGACCAGCGTAGGAATCTTGGATGCGAAAATGGCGCGCACCACGCGTTCGTCATTGAACGCCATCAATTCTTCGAGCGAACCTCCGCCGCGCGTCATGACCAAAACGTCATAGTCAGATCCTTGCGCCTGCGCGATCGCGTTGACGATCTCTTGCGGCGCGCGCTCGCCCTGCACCAGCACGTGATAGAGATCGACCTCCAATCCGCCCCAGCGTTCGTTCACGATGCGGATGAAGTCGCCGTAGGCAGCGCTCTCGCGCGACGCCACTAACGCCACGCGCTGGGGAAAACGCGGCAAAGTTCTTTTACGTGCCGGATCAAAGATGCCTTCCTGTTCCAGCCGCGCGCGTAGCATGGCCAACGCTTTTTTGAGCGCGCCCTCGCCAGCCAGCTCCAGTCGGTCGGCCGTGATGGAAAATTTCCCGAACTTTGGGTAGACCCGAGGATAACCAAAAACGCGCACGCGCATGCCGTCCTCCACAGGCACGGTCAGGTTGCGCAGCACCATGAAGATGTTGAGCAAACCTTTATCGTCCTTAAGGTCGAAAGTCACCCATTGGCCTTGCGAGACTTTAAAGCCCGAGACCTCGCCTTCCACGGCAAAAACCTCGCCCGACAACGTCTCGCGCAAGATGCCGTTCACGATCTCGATAAACTCGCTAACCTGGAGGACTTTCATGGCTTCGGGGTCGATTGTAACTGAAAAGCCTCTATCCGGCGATAGAGGCTTAGAGTCAAGCAGCAGAAATGAGGTGGGCTGCGCGACGCAGGAACTCGATGGCTAGGTCTAGGATCAAACCGCCATCTTCTTCGGTGCGTAGACGGCTTTCAGCATTCACGCATAGTCCAGGATGCTCGTGCAGCAAATCCTTGACCGTATAGAGCGTGTGAACGCCCACGTCTCCGGCTAAACCCATACGCATAGGCACTTCCGCAGCCTCGATGGCTTTCACGAACCGCGTCTTCAAGTCGGACGAGCATAGCCAGCCATTGCCTTGATTCAGGTCCAGTATGGCGTAGTCGGCGAGGCCCGAGTATTCGCTCTTCAGCCGTTGCGCCATGCGCGCTGGATCGTAGTCCGCTTGGCTGAATGCCTTGTTGTTTATCTGCAATACGATACGCATCTCAGGATGCTCGCGGCGGAATAGCGACAAGACTTCAGGCGGCGGAAACGGGATGTTGAGTTGGAAGCCGTGCAGGCACGGTCCGACCAGCACAGCCATCTCGCATAGCTGGTCGAACAAGCTATCGTACGACCGGCTGTGGTAATGGATCAGGTTGAGTACGCGCGGATCGGACGAAAAGATGGTTTTCACGTCCCTGATTTTGGGATAGCGGTGAGGATACTTGTTGGTCCTGCCGACCAGGGTTTTCTCGCTTACCAACACTCCGACCATGATGGGCCGGGGCATCTCGGGAAGAGTTGCCAACACATGTTCAACCTCGCCACGCGCGGTGAAACCTGTGACGCCTAGATACGGTTTTTCCATTTCCACCTCTTTCTGTTGAAAAAAGAACCGCCGAGAGCTTAAAGCAATCCGCGGCTGACGTCAATACTTTGGCGCTGTTGAAACCTAAAGCGGCAAGGCCAAGACGCCCTGAGCGATGGCCGTGGAGAGTTCGGGAGGCGAAATCTTAGCCAAACGGTCCAGCCGCACCTGGCGTTCTGCACCGTCGAGGAGCATGGGCTGGCTTTTGATGATTTTGATCGGAAACAACTTAAGCTCGCTTGCCTGCGGCGAGAGCGCCAAGCCCGCCACGAGGCCGTAATCCGTCTCTCGTGACCAATCCTGATCGAAAATGAAGTTGCCTAACGAATACACGATGGGTCTTCCGCGATAGGTCTCGACAGACTCCATCCAGTGCGGATGCGAGCCCATCACGGCTGCGGCTCCCTGGTCGATGAACCAATGGGCCAGCGCCGTCTGGTCGGCGTTCGGCTTATCCTTGTACTCCTGGCCCCAGTGCATGAACACGATGACGTAATCAGCCGCGGCTCGCGCTTGCGCCATGGCCTGCCCGGCCAGCGTTCGATTGAGCCCGTGATCCGTGGTGTTAAAACCCAGGAGCGCGATCTTCTTGCCCCGCGCTTCAAGCATGGCCAAAGATGAAGTCGCGTCATCCTTGAGTTCGCTGCCGAACGGCGTGAGACCAAAGAGTGCGATATGGCGCAGCGATTCCTGGGCGCCCGAACTCCCCTGGTCCAGACTGTGGTTGTTGGCTTGCGATACGGCGTCCAGCCCCTCGGCCTTGAGCACCGAGAGGATTTCCGGCTTAAAGGAAAAATCAATTGACTTCGGTTCGGGTTTTTTGACCGACGTGACCGGACCTTCGAGGTTGCCGATGACCAAATCATGCTCTCCGAACACGCCTTGCTTAAGATTGCCGATGCGGGCAAAAGGATAAGCCGTGCTTTTGGCCGCGGACGAGCGCGTAGCCACGGTGCGATCAAACATCATGTCGCCCACGAAAAGCAAAGTGGTTGTCGTAGAGGCCAGACGCGTCACGGCAGCCGGCAACGCGCCGGAATATGCCGCGGTCGATGCGCAACCTGTGCCGCGGCATGAACCCTGTCCGTGGTCAGGTACCGTTGCCGTAATCGTCACGTTCTGTTCGGCCAGACGTCCGTGCCACGGAAAGACTAAGACAAAAAAACCGGCCAAGCCGGCCAGGCACACGACCGCCAAAGCCGCGTAAATCAGGTGATGTTTGGCCACAGGCGTAATATCCACCAAAAGACTATGGCCCAACCTGCGTTGGTCAGCAGCAGATCCACCGGGAACCACGCATCTTCCTTGACGCCGAATACGCCGTGCCCGCCCAAAGGCATGACGATACCGCCCATGAACACGGTCACGAACAGGCTCCAGCCTAAAAGCGGCAACAAGCTAAAATCCGCGAACACTCCATTCTGTACCAGATAGGCATATAAGCCGCCGAATACTCCTGTGAGCACAAGATGCACCAGCACGCCCAAGAGATGCGCTTCGCGCCGGCTAACCTTGCGTCCGAACACGCGCGGCTCATCCAAATCGAACACGAAGTTGCCCGCGCCGAAGTACGGCGCGAGATGCGAAAGGAAGAGCATGATGGCTCCTGCGATGATTCCTGCTGCCAGTCCTGCGATGATCATAGTTTATGGTTGGATTATGCCTTGCGTCGAAGTCGCAAGGACGACCGGAATTCGGACTTCGTGCAGCGGCGTGCCATCTTTTGCCGAAGCCTCAAAAACATCCAACACGCCCTGCTCGGTATTTGGCGTTTGGCCGTACGAAACTTTTACCGTAAAAGGACCGGGTATCCCCGTATCAGGACTCTGTACGGATGCCGTGCCGGAGGCAATGACGACGCCATCGATTTGCTGCAAGCGCCAAGCTAAAACATTCTCAAATGCAGTACTCGTTCCATAAAACATAAAGCCGTCCGACAGCGCCTGCATTCCGTCAAAGGCAGCTGGAATCACGATCTTCGTCACCCCGTCGGCGCTTGTGCGTTCAGAATTGAAGAACGCTGCAGAGGATCTCAATACCGCTGCCGTCGAGGTGACAGCGGCGGCTGACGGCCTCGACGCCTCTTCAGCTTTGTCCGCAACGAGCGCGCGGCGCAAATCCATCACGATAGCCAAACTCACGGCCAGCCCAAGCACGACGATCAGGAGCGCCAGTATCTTTAGACGCGGATGCATATTTTTATGGTTGGCTGCCGGTAGCGGCGGAAGGGTTTTTGGAAGCGGTCGGCGAAGTCATAAGCATGTAGTGCTCGGATGTAGCCACGCCACCTTCCAGCATCATGTTTTCATCACCCACGACCTTGACTTGCCCTTGACCGGTCGCGGTTTGCGGTGCAGCTGGCGACACGGACGAAGCGGTTCGCGGAGGACGTGCGGCCAAGAACATCAAAACTCCGACCGCAACTAATACAAGTCCAAGAACCAAAATATATTGCCATCTTTTCATGCCAGAAGAGTACTATAAAATCAGCTTTTCGGGTAGGCCTATAAGAATCTTATCCGCGCGTTTATTTGCTGTTTTCGACGGTGACCGAAAGCATCTTGTCCCCTACCGCGATTTTCTTAACTACGTCCATGCCTTTGATCACGCGGCCGAAGATTGAATACTGCTTAGGCAACGAGTTGTCTGCCAACATGATGAAGAACTGCGAACCGTTGGTGTTGGGTCCGGCATTGGCCATGGCAACGATGCCTTCTTTGTAGTCCAAATTGACCGGATCGTCCTGGAACATGTAGCCCGGACCGCCAATTCCCAAGCGCGAACTCGGAATCGTAGGATCCTTGGTCTGCGGATCGCCGCCCTGCACCACAAAGCCCGGTACCACGCGATGGAACACGATTCCGTCGTAGAACTTATTGCTGGCCAGGTACACGAAGTTGGAGGCAGCGCGCGGTCCTTCGTTGCCTAGCAACTCGAACACGATATCGCCCTGGTTCGTCTTGATGTGCGCGTATTTCTTGGTGATCTGACTCATGGGCATGATGCCGGGGAAAGCCAGTTTGACCGGCTCGGTGGAAGTCGGCGCAGCCGCTTCGGGATTGGTGGAAGATGACATATCTTGTGTGGATGAAGTTTCGTTAGTCTGTTGCGGTTGGGCCGCTGTTTGATCTTGGGGCTGCTCGGCCGGAGCGTTCAAGCTGTCATCGGTAGACGAAACTTGCTGTTGCGCATAAGCGTTCTCGTATTTATCCAATGACACCGGAGAACTTGCTGGGCTGCAACCCATGCCCAATAACATTACAGGGACGATACTGAAGATGAAAAGCTGTATATTTTTCATAGGCGAATATTTTAGCCTAATCCCCTTCCCACGGCAAACCGGTTTCACCCACAAATCCCCAACGCGCAGCATCAGAGCAGAGATTCGGACGCCACCATTCAGCCACGCGATCCAAAGATAGTTTGGAGATATCCAAGCTTGAAGACAAATCCTTGCCGCGTTCGTCGCGCGCCGCGAGTTTGGAAGGCAGTTTTTCGCCTGGCACATATGTGGCCGTGACCATGGCGGCCTTGGCGCCTTTCAACACTAAGTCCCGCGCCGCGCGTCGCGTTAGCCAAGCGCCTGCCTTTTCCGCATGTCGCACATCCAGACCCATACCCACGCTGACCGCGGGCAAAGGATTGCCATAAGCTTCATGCAACAAAGCCGAAGAACCGGTCAAATGGGCCAGACCTCGCGTCTCATTCGGTCCTAAGTCATTCACGCACACCTTGAGTCCAGGCGCCAAAGAATTCACCAGCGACGAAACCTGCCCGCGAATTCCCGCCAAAGGAGCTGTTCCGTGCTCAATGAAGATATGGATTGAATCTGGTTCTGAACCATTGGCCATAACCTGGACCTCGGCATCCGGACCGAGCCAATACCAACTCTCATCTCCGGTGCGCTTATCCTCCAAAGCCTTGGCCACGCGCTTAGCCAGCCAGAGCGTTTTGGGGATCAAGTCCGCGGTCTCGCTTGTGGCATATCCCATGACAGTCACAGGCAAAGTTGCGCCCTGCATAAACAGAGCCGACTGCTCTGTCGAAATCTGCTCCAGCGAAATGAACGGTTCAAGCTCTGCCACAATGCCGGCGTTACCCAGCGTGCGCTGCACCACGGCCGAGACGTCAAAATCCGCCGCGCTCTTCACATCGCCGCACACGAAAATTGCGCCGCGCCCGCCCATGACGTGCAGGTTGATGCGGCTGGCGGAATCGCGACGCAAATACTCGTCCACGATAGCTTCCGCCACCAAATCGCAGGCTTTATCCGGATGCCCCGGAAGTTTTACTTTTGCCGATCTCATGGCCAAACCCTACCAAGAACAGCCGTTTTCTTCAAGCTTTACGCCTGCCTACATGGCGGATAAGCGGCTTAGGATAGCGGATAAAAGTCACGCCGAACTGGCTCTTAAAACGGCTGAAACCGCGCCAGGAAAATGGATCGCCCCAGGCCCAGAACAAATCAAAGTCCGCGAACCTCAATCCTTTGTCTAAGCAATCCCGGAACCAATTAGCCACCAAGCCTACGCCCACCGAAGAATTTTTAGCCGCTTGCGCGATGAACGACGCCACGTGGATGGATTGGCTGGCTTCAGGGATATCCAAAGCCGCGAAACCTGCCATGATTTTGCCTTGCGCATCGCGCGCGCCGTAAAAATGCATAAGCTCGCCGTGCTTCTTGAGCTTGCTTCGGATGAGCCATAGATTCATGAATTTATCATGCAGCTTCACGTCGCGGCCGCGATAAGCCTGCATAAACTCGTCTGCGTTGATTGGAGCTATCTCATACGGTTTGAACTTTTCCCAGTGTTTGAGATGGCGCAAAGCGTGCGGCTTCCAGCTGGACCAAAACGGTTCGGCTTCATGCAAATCCACAAAGCCGGTGAGATTCGGATTCATCTGCACCCACGAACGCTTCCAGCCCGCGGGCATATCCGTGCGCGTGATAGGCTGCCAGATGACCATGCGTTTCGGTCCCGCTTGGTCAGGCTTGGGCTCGATATCGCTGGTATAACCTTCGAACCACCACGGCCCATGACGCCAGCGCGAACCCGTACACTCGTCGGTGCCCACGGGCATCATCTTGTTGGTGGCTGCGCACTCGCGCCTTAGATACGGAGTGCACGACCGGAACGGGCGGTAGCCCGGAGGTAGCGGATCACCGACGGTACCGCGCCCCGCATGCCGGTACAAAGACAACCCGTTGTAATGGAAACGCCAGTTGCGCTGGCGCGAAAGATGCTGATCAAAAACTTGGAGCGTTTCTGGCTCGCGGTAATAATTCACGATGAGATAACCTTCGCGCTCGAGATGCGCTGCCAGGCTCTGAGCCAAACCCTGCTCATGCGCCATGCGCGCGGTCTGTCCATCCACGAACAAATCCCACAGGATAAGATCGAACTTCTGCGTCAGCTGTGACAAGATCTGCGCCGCGTCGCCTTGCAGGATTTCCGGTTCGCGCCCGCGTCCGTAGAACTTGAAGCTCCGCGTCAGTTCCACCATGACCGGATCAGCTTCGATCGCCGTAATGCGGCATTTTTTAAATCTCTTTTGGATGGGCTTGAGGCAGCTGCCGGCGCCCAGCCCCAGGACCAGGACTTTCTTCACCTCGTGCTTGGGAATTTTCCGCACCGCCTTCTTCCACATGTCGCGGATATAATCTCCGCTCTGCATAATGTGGCCGGCTACGATTTGCCACTCTCCCAGCATGCGCCAACAGCTGATCTTGCCGTTATAAGCGGATTCGACTCGGAAATCCTCGTAAAACCAGCTCATACTTAGAGGTCATCTATGTCGCGCAAAAAAGAACCGGGCTTGGGTTTAGGCTTGTCATTGCTGGACTTCCACACCGTGGTTTGCGGCGCCTGGCGATTACCTTCGCGGTCAATTTGGATGGCTGGCTCATCATATCCCTGGTCCCAGTTCCACTCGCCGCTTTGTGCGAATTTTGTATTTTGTATTTTGTATTTTGAATTGATCGCCTCGCGCAGCTCCATCCTCTCCATGAGATGCGGCGAAACTTCTTCGATAAAGAGCGAGGGTTGGTTCAAGACCAAAGCGTCGAAACCTGAAGTCAGCGGATAAGACAGGAAGAGCCGCTTGCGCGCGCGAGTCACGGCCACGTAGAAAAGACGACGCTCCTCTTCTAGCCCGCCTTCTTCGGTCATGGCACGACGATTAGGGAAAGCCGTGTCGGCCAAATGGATGATGAACACCGTATCCCATTCCAAACCCTTGGCTTGGTGGATGGTGGAGAGGACGATCCGCTCCTCATCGCGGCTCGCTGACTTTTCGCGCCCGGCCAACACCTCGTCATACAGCGCGATGTCGGACAAGAAAGAAGTCGTGTCGTTGTAATTCTCGGCGAACAGCACCAACTGCTCCACATCCTCGATGCGCTCGCGCCAATCCGGATATTCGCGTTCCAGATAGTCTCGATAACTGGATTCCAAAATCGCCTTGAGCATGAGCGACGGTACGGGCGCATGCTTGATCACGCCGCGCTCCACCTGTTCAAAATCGTTCCAGCCGATGGCTGCGCGCGTGGAAAGCGCTCCGGCCACGTTAGCATCCAATATGGTCGTGAGCGTGGGCGCGCCTTTGACTTGGGTGATGATGTCCGTTGCTGTGACTGCGCCGATGCCTGACTGCAGATTCAACACGCGCAGCCACGCGGCTTCGTCTTGCGGATTGTGCGCCACGCGTAAATACGAGAGCGCATCCTTGATATGCGCGCGCTCGAAGAATTTCATGCCGCCGCGGTATTCGTACGGCACATCGCGCTTCATGAGTTCGAACTCCAGAGCCTGCGAGTGCGCCGACGAACGGAACAGTACGGCCATGTTGCCGAGCGCCGTGCCTTGCGCGCGTAATTCCAATATCTGTTCGGCTACGAATTGCGCCTCCTGGTTGGCCGATGCCGCAGCTACGATGATGGGTTTTGCTCCGCGCTCGCGCACCGCCACCAGGTCTTTCTGGAATTGCGCGGTGTTGTGCGCCAAAGAATCATTGGCCAGATCCAGGATTTCCGGCACGCTGCGGTAGTTGGTCAGGAGCTTGAAGATCTTGCATTTGGGCCACTCGCTGGGGAAATTCAGGATGTTGCGCACGTCAGCGCCGCGGAAAGCGTAAATGGATTGCGCATCATCCCCCACCACCAGCACGTTGCCTTGACCGCTAAGTTGTTGGACCAGCGCGGCTTGTACCGCATTAGTGTCTTGATATTCATCCACCAGCACGTAATGGAATTGTTGCGCCAGATTGTGGCCCGCGGGCAAAGTGAAAAGTTTCAGCCAGTTAATGAGCAGGTCATCGAAATCCATGGCGTTGGCCGCTTTCTTCCTTTGGTCATAGATGCGCTCGATCTCCTCGATCTCGCCGGCGAACGGCACGAAGTTAGGATGCTTGAGGTCCAACGCCTCGCTGACTTGCGTCAAGGTATTGCGGCTGAAGGAAATGATGTTATGCACCACGTTGGCTGTGGGAAAGCGCCGCGCTTTGGGATCGATTTTGAGTTCCTTCATCACGGCTTTGACCAAGCTGACCGAATCTTCCTGGTCTAAGATGGTGAAACCCGATGTGTAGCCGAGCTGCGAGGCGTAGCTGCGCAAGATGCGGTTGGCCGTGGAATGGAACGTGCCGCCCCAGATACCACGCGCTTCCTGACCCAAGAGCGATGCCACACGCTGCAGCATTTCGCGCGCCGCTTTGTTGGTGAAGGTCAAAAGCAGGATGGATGAAGGATCCACGCCTTGCTCCAAGAGATATGCCACGCGGTAAGTCACGACGCGCGTCTTGCCCGAACCGGCGCCGGCCAAAACCAAACACGGCCCGTCGCCTTGCAGCACCGGGTCAAGCTGCTCCTGGTTCAATTCAGCTTGGTAATTGATATTTTTTGGCGCCGCGCGCCCGCTTCCGCTCAATACGAATTCCGCCATGGCGCCATCTTAGCCTATGGTCAGGGATATTTGTAGTAGGGGCGAATAATCATTCGCCCCTACGGCCTTTATCTGATATTCTATCTCCATATGCCTACAACAAATCCTTCAATGGGCCAGCCGCATACCAAGCGGACCATCATTATGAGCGTCATCGTGACGCTTATCGTTGTCTTCGCCCTGATGTTCGTGACAGTTTGGCGATACAACAACAGCCACACCGTCAGCGTCAACGGCGTGTCGCAAGGCGGACCGGCAGTGAGCACGGGCATGGTCGGAAGTTATGGCGTCGCCAGTAAGATGGTGGCCAACGATTTAGCTATCGCGACTCCGGCACCTTCACCCGAAATCATGCCTGTGCCACCCATTGATACTTCAGGCGCCACTATCCAAGATCGCCAAACCACGCCAGCCAAAATCATCCGCAACGGAAATCTGGAACTGCGTGTAGCCAACGCGCAAAAAAGCATGGACGACGCCAAAAATCTAGCTGCGCAATTCAACGGCTTCGTGGCTAGCTCAAACCTCGTCGACAATGCCGGCATAAAAACCGGATACATCACGGTGCGCGTGCCCGCGGATAAATATGATGCGCTCGTGGCCGAAGCCAAGAAGCTGGCCGTGTTGGTGCTATCAGAGTCCTCGACTGCCGAAGACGTGACCGCGCAATTCGTGGACTTGAATGCGCGCCTCACGGCAGCACAAGCCGAAGAAGCGCAATACATGGCCATCCTCAAACAAGCCAAGAGCGTGGAAGATACGCTTAAGGTCACGGATTCTTTGAGCCAGGTGCGCACGCAAATCGAGCAGCTGCAAGGCCAACTGCGCTACATGAGCGACAAGACGGATTACGCTACGCTCGACATCAGCATGACCGAAGAGGCTAAAATCCAAATCCCAAGCCAAACCTGGAGGCCGCTCGAGACCGTGAAGCAAATGTTCCAAGTCTTGGTCCTGGCTTTGCAGGGCGTGATGGATTTGATCATCGGCTTGGTCATCTTCGGCATCGGCCTCATCTTGCCGGTCGTCCTCATTCTCTGGCTCATCTACCTCTTGGTCCGCTGGAAAATCAGAAAAATGAAGAAATAAATTAGGTAAAAAAAGAAGCCGTCCCGGTGTAGAGCCAGGACGGCTTTTGTGTTTCGAAGGTTCACATGCAACGCGCGGCGCGTCGCATGTCATCCAAGGCTGCGCGCCAGTCGTCCCGAGCCAACGACGCTTGCGCCGTGCCTAAATAGCCCTCGACGCGCTCCTTGATGATGGGATTGTCCAAATCCTTATTCCGGCACTTGGTGCGGATCTTTTCCCGCACGGCCTCGAGACCCTCTTCCACCTTGGCGAAGAGCTGCGGCGCCGCAGAACGCAGGACGAGCCCGGATCCTTTGACGTACGTGCCGTCGCCGTTGCGTTCGCGCTGACACAAAGAATACAAATCCTCATGAAGCAGCGAGAGCGGACGGATGACCTGCATCTGCAAAGCGTCCAGGGCGAACATCCAGCGGATGCCGCGTCGAATCTTGCGCAGCAAGGACTTGAGTTCGGCGCGCTCCGCCTTTTGGCACATCTCGCCAGCCAGCTTCAGCTCGCGCACCACGTGCGCCGCGTTCTTGCAGAACGGGCGTATCTGGATTGCGGCGAATGACGAATGGAATTCCGCGAGCAATCTCTCTGCGGCTCTCAAGCCTTCGGGACCGCGGCTTTCGCTGATCAGGCACTCAAAGTCATTGTCGAGACCCGAGCTCTGATCGAAGATCTGGCTCACGTCCACCAGTGCCGGAGTGCCGACGCGCATCTTGAGCGCCGCCCAGAGACTCTTGTATAGCTCCAGGTGCTCGGCGATGAGTTGCGCGACTTTCCGTGTGCGCCACTCTTCGAAGTCCTGGATGTCCTGCGCGCTTCCGAGTCGCCGCATGAAACGTCCGACTGCGCCGCCGCTCTTCATGGCGCGCGACGCGGGATTATTCCGGTCCAAAGAATCCTTGATCTCCATCGAACCGGCGATCATCTTGCGTGCCGCAATTTTGTCCTCGTCCGATACCTGCAACAATTCCTCGAAGCGCCGGGACTGTTCCTCGAACTTCGCGATTTGTTCCGCCTGAGTAAATGCGCCGAGGTCGAGGAGCAAACGGGAAAAATCCTGTTGCTCAAGGATGGATTGCCGCATGTTCAGGATCTCCGACCCTTCGCCGCGGATCACGTGCTCGCCCGAGAGCATGAGCAGATACGCATCGTCGTAATGCGCGTGCGTGGATTGGCCGTGCGATTTTTGCCGGCGCAAACTATTGGGCCGCCAGAACGAACCGGCCTTGATGAGCGAATCCTCACGCTTGCGCTTGGGGCGCTGCATGGGTTCGCTTTTGAGCATCGTGAGGTCGCCCCACGCGAATCTGCCCATTGGGCAAGCTAATGTGCCGCCACCATTCTTGACCGTCTGCTCCAGAAGCTTGTACACGAACATGACTGACGCTCCTTGTAATTTCAAAGAACTTCTTCTAGCGAAGGAACGCTTAAATATAGACAAAACAGCCTATTCCGTCAAGGCCTATTCCCCGTATGCCTTGGCGCGGTTGCGGATGTGCTCTTGGAGCGTCTTGGCGTAATAGCTTTTACCCTGGTCGTCATGCAGATAATATAAGTAATCTGTCTGGGTCGGATGCAGTGCCGCGTCGAGAGAAATCGCACCCGGATTGCAAATGGGCCCGGGCGGCAAGCCCGCATGCTTGTATGTGTTGTACGGCGAACTCACCTCCAGATCCTTAAGCACTGGACGCGCCCGACCCGCGCCCGTGACGTAGTTGATAGTGGCGTCAGACTGCAAAGGCATGCCGAGCTTCAGACGATTGAGATAGATGCCGGCCACGATCTTGCGGTCCTCGGGCGTGGTCGCTTCCTTTTCCACGATCGAAGCCAGAATGAGCACGTCGCGGAATGAACGTTTTTGCTCTGCCGCCTGATCGGCCATGCCGGTCGTGGTTTTTTGAAATTCTGCGAGCTGCTTTTCGATGAGTCCTTGCGGCAGCTGGTCCTTCCATACGCGGTATGTGTTGGGATACAAGTAGCCTTCGAGCGAAGTATGCGCCGGCAAGCTAGCCAAAAATGGAAACTCGTCGCGCCATTCAGGATTGGCCTGCAAATCACGCGACGCGTCAGCGGTCAGCGCCAAGAATTCGGTGGAACTCACGCCGAACTTCTCGAGCGCCGCGCCAATCTCATTCAGGTTCCAGCCTTCGATGAGTTTGACTTCCACTTCCTCGCGTTCCGGCCCCAACGCCAACATGCGCGCCGCTGCGCGGTAGCTCATGCCGCTCGTCATCTGATAATCGCCGGCGCGCGGATGGCGTGCCGCGCTGTCGAGCAAGGAATAAAAATCGTATCCCGCAGCAGACACGATGATGCCTTTGTCGGCCAAGCGTGTTGCCACGGCTGATGCGTCGCTGCCTGCCGGGATGCTGATGCTGAATGTCGGAGCGCCGTTCGCCGGATGCATGAACCAGGCACCAGGCACGAACCAGGCCAGGAAAATCGCGGCGCCGATGAATAGCACGCCGCAGAACCACAAAATATTTCTCATACATGTTTATGCGCCATGCGCCCGCGCAAATCCCGTCGGCGAAGCTGCCAATGAATCAGATTGACCATGCCATAACTCACCAAACCCAAGCCCAAACCGCCCAAAATATCCGTCGGATAATGCACGCCTGCGACCATGCGGCCCAAAGCCACGAGCGCAGCCGCGCCGAATGCCCAGTACCCCAAATCGCGCCGCGCCATGAAGAAAGCGCAAGCCAATGCCACGGCTGTGGCCGTGTGACCCGAAGGGAATGACGAGTTAAGCGGCGGAGGGATGAGTAGCCTCACATCCGAAGACGCGAGATACGGTCTGACGCGCTGGATCATCAAAGCCACAACCGTGGTCAGCACCAGCGCCAGTATTGCGCTCCAAGCCGCTTCCACCACACCGTGAACATCTTTCTTGCGCTTTGAAGAAAGCAGGATGATGGCGAAAACCACATCTATATAGATGCACCAACGCGCCAAAAAAATCGCCAGTTCACGCGACCAAACATGTCCGATGAACAGCTGCTGGATTGCGAGCACCATTCCGAGTTCCAGAGGTTGCGACATGGGCAATAGGATAGCATTCAGTCTTCCTAGCTACTAGCTACCAGATATTAACTTCTCTGTTTTCGGCTTGAATGCGCACCACTTAGCCACCGGACACATCCAACATTTGGGGCGCTTTCCTCCGATGCAAATTTCGCGTCCGAACCGGACCATGGTGCGGTTGACGTCGCTCCACAGCTTGAACGGCAAAAGCATCTTGATATCGTCTTCGACTTTTTCCGGCGTCTTGCCTTTGGACCAGCCGAGCCGTCGCGCGATGCGGAAAACGTGGGTGTCCACGGCTATAGCCGGTTTATGGAAAGCGTAAGACAAGATGCAACTCGCGGTCTTGCGTCCTACGCCCGGCAAAGTCACGAGTTCTTCCATGGTATCCGGCACTTGGCCATGGAAATCTTTCAGGATTTTTTGCGCCAGCGCTTTGAGCGACTTAGCCTTGTTCCGGTATAAACCGATGGTATTAATGGCTGCCGCAATATCTTTGACGTCAGCTGTTGCCAGCTTTTTCCAGTTCGGGAATTTTTTACGGAAAGAAGGAAATAATTTCAGAACTTGGACGTCGGTCGTGCGTGCGCTCATAATGGTGGCGATGAGCGAATCCGCGGCATTACCCAAATCCATATCCGCCTTCTGCGGATAACGTTTTTTCAAAGCTTGGACGATTTTGATGACATTAGAATTTTGCATAAAGTATTATCTCTGGCACGTCGGACAATAATGAGTTCCTCTTTGTCCGATCACGATGCGCTTGATTGCTGTGCCGCAAACCACGCACCTCTCCCCTGCCCTGCCATACACGCGCAAGTGTTTCAAAAAACTTCCTCGTTGTCCGGATGAATCGACATAATCGCTGGCGCTCGTGCCGCGGTGGCGCAAAGATTCTTTCAGGACTTTTTGGATTTCTTTAGCCAAACGCAACCGATCCGCGAAAGCCAGACTCGAAAGCCGGCGCGTGGGCCGGAGTTTGGCGCGGAACAAAGCTTCGTCAGCATAAATATTGCCGATGCCCGCGATCGTAGTTTGATCCATGAGCGCGACTTTTACTTTGCGTGTTTTGGGACGAATGAGGCGCTCGGCCAATTCTTTGGCGCTGCTTTCCAACGGCTCTGGACCAAATTTTTCCAATGCCTTGGCTAATTCGTACGAATAAGCGAATAGTTTCATGAACCCGAATTTGCGCACATCTGACCAGACTAGATGAATTGTACGGGCAGGCCTTGCGCCTGCCC
>CAIKNB010000125.1 GCA_903828685.1 Candidatus Uhrbacteria bacterium
GATCTCCTATATCATGGGTTCGATTCCCATCCTGGCCTCCATCCCCCTTCGTTCCGAAAGGAACTTCGGGGGATTTTGGTATCCGGCGCTCCGTATCAGGCATCCAGGTGACTAAATTCGGCTTTTAAGCTATCTTTTTGCCATGTTGATCATCGCGCACAGGGGTTACGGTTCCCGGGAACGCACCGAAAACACGCTCCAAGCCTTTGAGGCCGCGGTTCGCGATGGCGCGCACGGCATCGAATGCGATTTGCGGGTCTCCAAAGACGGCGAGATCGTCATTTTGCATGATGCCAACCTGCACCGCGTGGCCGGCGATGCGCACAAGGTTAGCGAGCTGACTGTCGAGGAGCTGCAAAACATCCAGCTGCGCCACGGAGGAACCATCCCGACCTTGAATGATCTGACCTCGCACATACCGGCGCCTATCTTATTGGATCTGGAGGTCAAACACTTCGACGCCGTGGTTCCGCTTTTACGCAAGCTCGACACCAGC
The DNA here is from genome assembly GCA_903828685.1 of Candidatus Uhrbacteria bacterium. Lineage (GTDB taxonomy): Bacteria > Patescibacteriota > Patescibacteriia > 2-12-FULL-60-25 > 2-12-FULL-60-25 > CAIKNB01. Next base: position 497 of record CAIKNB010000125.1, read on the forward strand.
GCATCCTTGCGCGAACGCGCCATTGTGGCTTCGTTCAATCCGAAAGTATTGAAAGCCGTGCGCCAGGCATTCCCCGAAATCAAAACGTTCTACTATCTCCACAATTGGCCTTTGCCTTTGCGCGGCAAAAAGTTATGGAAAAAGATTCAGCAGACTGATCCGTGGGCCGTGGCTTTGCGCGCCTACAACCTGAACCGGCGACGCGTGGCTCATTTGCATGATTTGGGATACAAGGTCGGTGCCTGGGATGAACGTGGATTGTACCGCGAAGCGCGTCGCGCCGTGGCTCTGGACCTGGATGTGGTGGTGATGCGCCGGCTGGACCATGTGTATCGCGCGCTCAACGACAAGACAAAACAGACATGAAGAAGACCGCTTTGCTTATCGACGCCAACGCCCTGCTGCACCGGGCGTGGCATGCGTTGCCTCCGCTGACTTCGCCGGACGGCAAGTTGGTGAATGCGGTCTATGGCTTCACGTCCGTGCTGCTCAAGATCCTGCAGACCGAACATCCGGAATATCTGGTGGTGTGCTGGGATACGGCAGCTCCGACCTTCAGGCACAAAGCCGCTCCCGAATACAAAGCGCAGCGCGAAGAGCAGCCGCAGGAATTCTATGACCAAGTGCCGCTGACCAAACAAGTGGTGGAATCTTTCGGTGGACACAATGTGGAACTCGACGGTTACGAAGCGGACGATTTGCTGGGCACGCTAGCCGTGGCTTTTTCCAAAACCGGCACCGACGTCACGATCATGACCAGCGACCGCGACGTATGGCAGCTCATCGGTCCCAAGATAAAGATTGTGGCTTTCAAAAAAGGCGTGAGCGAGACCATGACGTATGATGCCAAGACGCTCAAGCAGGTCACGGGTTTGACGCCTGAACAAATCCCGGATTATAAGGCGCTGCGCGGCGATGCGTCAGACAACCTCAAAGGCGTACCCGGCGTCGGCGAAAAGACCGCGACCGAACTCATCATCAAATACAATGACCTGAAAAGCGTGTTCAAAGCGGCGCATGACAAAAATAGCGACATGGCGCCAGGCATGCGCCAAAAACTTTTGGCCGGCGAACAGAGCGCCAAAGATACTTTGCCTTTGGTCAAAATAGTTTTGGACGCGCCGCTCAAGGCAGAGCTGCAGGATCTGGTTAGGCAACCGGTGGACGATGAGGAGATGGCGCAGCTGTTCAATGCGCTGGGTTTCAAGACGCTTCTGGCGCGCATCACCGGCGAGCGGGTCAAAGAAAAGATCCGCGCCGCGGCAAGCCATCCGGAAACAGAAGTCCCGAAACATACAGCCGACGGATCCCTGGTCTCGTCCCGGCGGACGCCGGGACTCGCCCGGGCTGACGGCGAGTCAAATAGCAGCGTTGAAACAATCCTCGAATGTTTAGCACGGGCTAAGGAAGAAAATGAAATCATCATCCATCCTTGCAGCCAGAGTCAGAACTCGCTGTTCAGCGATGCGCCAGAACTTGTCATCGGATCAAGCAAGATCACCGCGCTCATCACGCGTGGCAAGTTGGAGAAAAAAGAAATCAAGCAGCTGCTCGCACGTAACATGGAGGATGGAAGCATCAAAAAGATCGGCCACGGGCTTAAGCGCGCTTGGCATTGGTGCGAGGAGCACGGCATAAAGTTTGAAGGCGTGGGTTTTGATACGGAGATAGCTTCGTATCTGCTGGCAGCCGGAGAAGGCAATCATGATCTGGAGTCGCTCTGCGCATCCAAACTTAACGAGGCCCTGCCCCAGGGCGAGTCCAAGCCGGCAGCCGAAGCTGATGCCATCCGCGAGCTGCGCAAGATTTTGTCCCAGGAACTGATTGAGCAGAATCTGCAGACCGTGTTGGAACGATTTGAGTTGCCGCTCATTCCGGCGCTGGCCGAGATGGAAAAAGTCGGCATCATGATTGACCGCGAATATTTCAAGCAGTTGGTCGCCGATTTCAGCTCGGAAAAGCAGCGCTTGGAAAGCGAGATGGTCAAGCTGGCCGGCGAGGAATTTAATCCCGCATCCCCTCTCCAGCTTTCACATATCCTATTCGAAGTCTTGAAGATCCCAACTAAAGGTCTGCGCCACGGCAAGACCGGCATCTCCACCGCGGCTTCGGAACTGGAAAAACTGGAAGGCGCGCATCCCATCATCAGCAAGATCGGTGAATTTCGCGAAGTCACGAAATTACTTTCCACTTACGTCGAAGCTTTGCCTGCGCTGGCTGACAAAGACGGCAGGGTGCATACCACATTCAACCAAGTTGTGACTTCAACCGGCAGGCTCTCTTCTTCCAATCCGAATTTGCAGAATATCCCGATCAGAACCGAACAAGGACGCCGCATCAGGCGCGGCTTCGTGGCCAAGCCCGGCACGCTGCTCATGTCGTGCGACTATTCGCAGATCGAATTGCGCATCGTAGCTGCGCTGGCCAATGACACCAAGATGCTGCAGGCGTTCCGCGACAGAGTGGATATTCATACGGCTACGGCCGCGACCATCTGGCATATTCCTTTGGATAAGGTGACGCGCGATCAGCGCCGCGCAGCCAAGGCCATCAACTTTGGCATCATCTACGGTCAGGGACCGCAAGGTTTGGCGCGTTCAGCCGGCATCCGGTTTGACGAAGCCAAAAATTTCATTGACGAATATTTTTTGGCCTACTCCGGCATCCGCGAATATCTGGATCAGACCAAAGCTTTGGCGCACACGCAAGGCTATGTGGAGACTTTGTTCGGCCGTCGTCGTCCCATGATGGACATCAACTCGCCGCGGCCCGAGATACGCGCCGCAGCCGAGCGCATGGCCATCAACATGCCGGTGCAAGGCACGTCAGCCGATATCATCAAGCTGGCCATGATCAAAATCCGCGAAGAGCTTCCCAAGCTGTCCCCTGCTTCACGCTTGCTCTTGCAGGTGCATGACGAATTGGTGTTTGAAGTTCCGGAGAAAGAAGTCAAAACTCTTGCGCCGCGAATCGTGGACATCATGGAGAATGTGGAAAAACTAAAATGCCCGATCGTGGTCGAAGCCAAGGCCGGCAAGAATTGGGATGAGATGGTTCCTTTTTTCTTGCCTATGGGTTAGGCTTAGGCCATGCTCATCATCTGCTCCGGTCCTGACACCTGGCACGCGCGCAAAAAAGCGCGTGAGTTGATGGCTGCATTCAAGGACAAACACGACAAAACCGGTTTTTCCACCGAGACGTTGAGTTCTGATGACCCAAATGCGGTCATGAGCCAGATCGGCACACCCTCGATTTTTTCGCCCATGCGCATGATTCGGTGCGATGGACTTTTGGACGGACTGAAAGCCGCACAAGTAAAACTCTTGGCCAAACGTTTGCAATCAGATGGAGACAAGACGATTGTCATGAGCGTGGAAGACGAGATCCCCAAGGAAGGCGTATTGAAGGAATTCAAAGGCGTGAACGTCGTGAATTATTCTTATCCCCTATTGACCGGAAAAGCATTCGAAAAATGGTGCGTGCAACGCGGTGCCGAACTTAATGTTGCGCAAGTAAAAGCCGTGGAGATCAGCCAACGTAATGCTGGCGACGTATGGCAAGCCGAACAAGAACTCATGAAGTGCGGCGCTTACGCAGGCACGCAGCTGGCAGAGTCAGACATGGATCCTGGTTCGGTGTTTGATGCGTCGGATAAGTATTATTTCGGTCAGGCTGATTGGCGTTCGGTCTTTCATGCGCTGCGTGAAGAGCAATTGACCTCAATCGTATTATCCCAAGGTCGTTCTGCATTGCGCGTGCAAGACAACCAAGCTGCCAAGTTGCCGTATTTCGTGATCAAGAAGATGCAAGGCTACAAACCGATCAGATCGCTGACAGGATTCTTCAAAGCAGCGCGCGCGTTTTTGGCCTCACGCACGGGGCTGGCCGCGTCTGACGAAGTTGACGCGTTGTTATAAAAAAATTCAGTACCAAAAAATCCCGCGAACGGGATTTTTTTGATTGTTATTTGGCGGCCTTAAGCGATCTCATGAGCTGCGACTTCTTGCGTCCGGCCTTGTTGGGTTTGACCACGCCTTTTTTCGCGGCCTTATCAACTGCCTGCTGGTAATCACGAATGGACTTTTCAGCTTCAGCTTTATTGCCCTGATCCAATAAGGTTTTTGAGCGGTTGAGCAGGAACTTAAGCTGGCTCTTGGTTCTGACATTGCTCAAATGATGTTTGAGTGCC
>CAIKNB010000126.1 GCA_903828685.1 Candidatus Uhrbacteria bacterium
CAGACTGTAAATCTGTTGGCCTTGCGCCTTCCAAGGTTCGAATCCTTGCCTGCCCACCATCGCGTTGTACGCGATCAGAAAACACCCCCGGTGTCACACCGAGGGTGTTTTCGCATTCTATTGCTTTCAGGTGATATACTGATGGCTCAACAATCTAAACATATGGACACAGTCTTTACGGCAGCCGCATTGATCATCCTGGATGGTTTTGTTTTATGGCTAGTGCTCTCCGGCGCGCCGTTCATCCCGACCAAAAAGGAAGGCGTTAAAAAGATGCTCCAATGCTGCGATATAAAACCTGGCATGAAAGCCGCTGACATCGGTTCGGGCGACGGCCGCATCCTTATCGCCATGGCGCAGGCTGGAGCCGAAGCGCACGGCTTTGAAATCAATCCATTCCTTGTTTGGTGGTCGCGGCGCAAAATCCGCCAAGCTGGACTCGAAGGCAAAGCCTTCGTCCACTTGCAGGATTTGTGGCGCGCGGATTTTTCGGCTTTCGACGTGGTCACGCTGTTCGGCATCACGCATATCATGGGCCGTTTGGAAAAGAAGCTACGCAAAGAGCTCAAACCCGGAGCGCGCGTGGTCTCCATGGCGTTCAAATTCCCCAACTGGCCAGTGGAAAGCCAACTCGAAGCGGTATACGTTTATCGCCAAGTCGTATAATCTTTTTTCACGACAGTAATAACCATCTAACCGCAATACAATATGGCGCATTTAAGCTTGAGTCATGACCAGATCCATAACCAGCTCGTCAAACTTTCGAGCTTAAGCCAGTCCGACCGCGATGCGGTGTTTAAGCTCATAACGCACCTTTCCGGAATTGAGGATTGGTATCCGCAAGCCTTGCGCCGCGAATTGCAGATTCTGCAAGCCGAAAATGTCATCAGCGAGACCGACCGTCACGCCGTGGAGCACGCTTTTTTCCCGGAACACACCTGGTAAGGATTTTAAGCCTGCTCGACACCATCAAGAAATTTTGCTGTGTTAAGCTAAAAATCATATAGCTGTTTTTGGCTACCGGGGATTTGACAAGAAGAAAAATCTATGCAAATGTAATCCATCCTGTTAACCCAAGTTCGTGGGCCAGGACTGGACCTTCACAGCGGAAAAAAGGAGAACCGTGAGAAGCAGAGAAAACATCGGACGGCGTTTGGCCATCCTGCTAACTTCCATGATCGCGCTGTTGATCATCATGTGTTTTGGCCGTACGGCCCAAGCAACACAGCGTTTCATGGATGAGCGGGCTGGTCTCTTGGCTGGCCAACTCTCTTCCATGGAAACGCTCGCAAAGAAGGCCGAGAACGATTATCGGTTGCAAACCGGCGGCACGGGTCAGTTCGTCACCGGCGGAACCGGACAAGACGCGAACGGCGGCACAGGTGAGATCACGCAAGACGGCTCTGACGAGCCGGCAGCGCGGATCGCCATCACTGGCGGCACCGGAGATTTCACCACCGGCGGAAGCGGAGAGGAAGTTGCGGTCAAGAAGGCCGTGGCGTCCAACCCTACCAAGCCAGAGCCAAAGCCCGCGGCGGCCGAACAGCCTGCGCCAGCCAAGAACGTTTACGCGGCCTTGACTGGACCCGACGAAATGAACGTGGCGCATTGCGTACCCCAGCACTTCGAGCTCCGTTCGTCCGATATGGACGGCGCCAAGCTCTACGTGGAAAAGGGTGCGGATTGGTACGCGCTCAAGCAGTCGTGCTTGTCCAAATATTTCCGGACCGACGCGGAAGGCGTCATCCGCGCGAACCCGGTGCAGACCACGATTCCGTGGTGCCGCATCGAAGGTCGGATCGAGTTCGACCCCTCGCGCTATCAGGATGTGCTTTCCGACATCAAGCCTCTCGTGCTTGGTGCGCCCGCCAATCTCGACTTCATTGACGAGTGTCAGGCAGAGGGGAGCCTCGGCTTGGCCCTGCAGGAACGGCAGTTGCTCAAGTTGAGCGCCGTGAACGACGAAGATGAGGCTGAAGAGTCAGCCACGGCCGAGCCCCAGGCGCAAGCGCCCAAGGCTCCGTCGGAAGAAGCTACCGTATCGGTTGCCCCGGCTGAGACGCCGGACAAGCCAGAGCCGCGTCCCGCTGACGCCAGCCAGGAAGCATTGGCACCCGACGGGTCGCTGCAAAACAGCCCCGTTCCGGATGCCGGCGCTGGCGG
>CAIKNB010000127.1 GCA_903828685.1 Candidatus Uhrbacteria bacterium
ATCGAATTGCCGCATGGCGGATACTGTCAGACCGTGAGCGTCAATCCTTGCCCGATCGCCTTGAGCTTCGACTGGTTCGTGGTGGCCAACGAGCAGGATTCACAGCCCGCCGTACAGGCCTCGCAACCCGTCGAACCTACGATCACCGTGGATACGGGAACCACGACTGACACCAGCGCGAGTACCACCACAGACGCGTCAGCCAGCAGCACGGACTCAAACGTGTCCGCATCGAGCACCGACCAGACATCTTCCTCTACTAGTGCGACCTCTGATGCTTCAAGCACCGTGTCCACCCAAGATACCGGCGCAAGCACCACGGAACAGACTTCGGGCGCGACGACGGATAACTCGAACACAGGGACTTCAGAGGACACGACTCAGACCACGACCGATACTTCGACCCAAACGGATACCGGCGCTGATCAGACCACAGTGACGCCATAAAACGATAGCTGGGCGGTTTATACACAGTCGAAAGATTAACTTGGCTTAAAGCTCTCGCGTTGGAGCCGAGGTTGAGGTATAATATTCGCAAATATTAACCTATACATATGCCCGTAAGACGCAAAATCACCTCATCCGTCCAACCTCTTCCGCCTTCACCCACGTCAGAGCCGCCTAAAGCGACTTTGCCCAAGGCCTCAATCTCCAGAGGCGCAACTAAATTGCCGCCTTTGGCCATTGCGTTAATCGTCATCGTGCTGGTGACGGCTGCGCTCTTGGGTATCCGTTCGGTTTGGCACAAGGGAGCGTCAAAACCTGTGGCCGGTTCGCCCAATGCAAACATCGCTTCCACTCCGCAGAGCATCAAAGCACTGATCAGCAAAGTTTCCAGACATATCGTGGTCAAGCAAGGTGAGGATCCGACTGTGGCCACCATCCAGGATGCGAACGTACTTCGTCAGCAAAATCCGACGTTCTATAAGGATGCGCAAGACGGCGATCGTTTGCTTATCTGGTCTGATAAAGCCGTGCTCTATTCCACGAGTCGCGACATCGTCTTGGCTGTACTGCCCATCAGCTTGCCGCCTAATGCCGGGCAAACCGCGAACAGCGCGACTTCCACCGGCTCTGCACAGTCGCAGGAGCTGGCGACCATCGAAGTGCGCAATGGTTCTGGTACAAGCGGCATAGGTAAAGCCTTAGCCACCAAGCTCACAGCCGCCGGCCTCAAGGTCCTGACGCCTACCGATGCAAAGAAGACGTACGCGCAGAGCATCATCGTCAAACTGACGTCTAAAGATTTGCCGCAAACGTTACAAGCTTTGGAGGGTGTGACTAAGAATGCGCAAGTCACTTCGTTGCCCGCTGGAGAAAATGCCAGCAAGGCTGATTTCCTGGTTATTGTGGGAGCTGACTACAGCAAATAATCTTTAACACCATATGTTTAAACTTGAAGGTTGGAAAAAGACCGTGGTTTTAGGCATCTGGCTCTTTGCTATTTTGGTGCTGGCCACTCTGGCTGCGAACGCTTTGCTTGCTTGGGCGAAGGTGCCTTCGAGGAACGGCGTGTACGCGGTATTTCTGGCCAATGGCCAGGCTTACTTCGGCAATATCTCACAAGAAAATGACCAGCGTTTGGTGCTGAAGAACATCTACTACATTCAAAAAAGCGCGGACAACTCCCAAGCGCAAAACGATGTTACGCTGTTTAAGCTGGGCAACGAGCTGCACGGCCCGGAAGACATGATGGAAATAAACAAATCACAGGTCACCTTCATCGAAAAACTCAAGACAGACAGCAAGGTGGTCAAGGCCATCGAGAACTATAAAAAATAATTTTCTGGCGGATTGACGTCTCGAGCCAGCTGTTCCAAGCTACAGGCCTATGCGCGTCATCGCCGATCTCCACATCCACTCCAAATGGTCACGCTCCTGTTCCAAGGAGTTGACGCTGCTTAACATCGCCAAGGCTTGCGAGCGCAAAGGCATCCAGTTGGTGGCTACGGCTGACGCTTTGCACCCGGCCTGGCGCGCGGATATCGGCGCGCTGCTCGAAGAGGCAGGGGATGGCGTCTTCAAGCTTAAAGATCAAAGTTCGCCCACGCGTTTTGTGCTATCCACCGAGATTTCCTGCATATATAAGCGCGGCGGCAAGACGCGCAGGTTGCATCATGTGGTGCTGTTCCCTTCGCTCGCGGCTTTGGACAAGGTCATCGCGGCTTTATCCGCGCGCGGCTGCAATCTCAAGAGCGACGGCCGTCCGATCATCGGCTTGGATTCGGAAGAGCTGCTGAAGATAGTATTGGAAGCCGATGCGGATTGTCTGCTCATTCCGGCACACGCCTGGACGCCGTGGTTTTCCATCTTCGGTTCCAAATCTGGCTTTGATTCCATCCAAGAATGTTTCGGCGAGATGTCGTCGCATATTTATGCCATCGAAACGGGATTGTCGTCTGACCCGGCCATGAACTGGCGCCTCTCGGCGCTGGATAAGATTTTTCTGGTTTCCGACTCCGATGCGCATTCGTTGGAAAATTTGGGACGTGAAGCCAATGTTTTCGAAATGTCGCGTCCGTCATACACGGAACTGCGCCGCATCTTGGTGGAGCACGACGTTTCAAAATTCATCGAGACGCTGGAATTTTTTCCCGAAGAAGGCAAGTACCATGCGGACGGCCATCGCGATTGCGATTTTTGGTGCGCGCCCGAGCAGACCAAGAAGCTCAAAGGTATATGTCCTAAGTGCGGCAAGCCTCTGACTGTTGGCGTGATGTACCGCGTGGACGAACTGGCTGACCGGCCGCCGCAGGTCCCGCGCCCGGACGGTTTGCCGCCTTACCGGTCTTTGGTGCCCTTGGCCGAGTTGATAGCCGAAACCATGGGGGTCGGAAAGGCCTCTAAACGGGTAAAAACGGCCCTAGGGGCCCTGGTTCAGGGCGGATTGAGTGAATTCACTATCCTGCTGGATTTGCCTATCCCGGAGCTGGCAAAACTGGCCTCGCCCGAAGTCACGGCAGCGGTCCAAAACATGCGCGAAGGCAGGGTGGAAATCCGTCCCGGGTACGACGGCGAATTCGGACGGGTCAAAATTTCGGGCGTGAAAAAAAAGAAACAAGCTGAATTGTTCTGAAGAATTTTTTTATGAAAAACACCTCGATTTTCACCGGGGTGTTTTCCTCCTAGAATGGTTCGAGGTTATTTCTTCTTCTTCTTGGTTGCCTTCTTCTTCGTTGTCTTCTTGGCAGCTTTCTTCTTTGCCATAATATCATCCTCCTTTCTTTTTGGGATTCGCCCCGATGATTCTCGGGTTCGATGCCGCGCATTGCGCTACGACACGCAACCGCTTAACATGAGACCAGTATACCACATATTTTGGGTGTCAAGTAGTTTTAGCAATCCATGTCAAGAGTCGGGTAGATGTTGGATGCGCGTGGGCGCGCGTACGATCCTAGGTCTAATTCTTGACTAAAATTACGTTTGATGTAGGGTAAACGCATGCGCAAGATGATTATGTTGGCGCTCACGTTGACTGTCGGCATATTTGCGGCAGGCGTTTTGCCGACGCGCGCCGCGCGCGTTCCGGCCAGTGGATTCGTCAGCGTATCCGGTACCACCTTTGTGTTGGCGGGGCATAAATTCATTCCGCAGGGGCTGAACGACCAGGATTATTCCAGCCTTTGGGACAGTAGCAATACCGCTCCTGGAGATCAGGCTTTGGCCGGCCATTTTAAGGCTTTTTCGGCCTTAGGCTTCAATTCCGTGAGGTTGAATATCAAGGCTGATTATCTGGATACGCCGCAAGGTTGGCAGTGGTTGGATAAGCGTTTGGACGAGGCGCGTAAATACGGACTTAAGGTCATGCTCGACATGCATATCCCGAACGGCGGAGCGCAGCAGGATTACCAACCTAACCAGATAAACCAACAGATTTGGAGCGACCCCAAGTTGCAGCGCAAATTTATCGCTACCTGGAAAAAGATTTCGGAACGCTACGCGACTAATACCACGATTTGGTCGTATGATTTGATGAATGAACCGGCATCGCGCGACATCAATCGCGTTTCGGTACTGTTGCAGCATGTGTGCGACACGATTCGCCAAGCGGACCGCAACCACATCGTGATTCTCCAGCCCATCCAACAATACGATGACGCGTATCGCGAATCGTATGTGTATGCGCCGCTGCATGACGACAAGTTGGCATACAGCGTGCATTTTTATCGCCCTTATGGTTTTACCGTGCAGCAGGTTTCGTGGGGCATCACGGATGCGCGCATCATAAAAAATTATCCCACGACTTCCACCTATGACGGAACTTGGGATGCGGCGCGATTGGCGGTGGAATTGCAGTTCACGGGATTGGCCGCGGCCCGAGCTGCGGGCGTGCCGGTCGTGATCGGCGAGTTCGGATTGGTTTTTACTCCGGAGCCCAGCGGTCAGCTGGCTTGGATCAAAGATACGTTGGATGCGGCGCGCGCCGCAGGCGTGGGTTGGTACTATTGGGTATATCAAGCGGCAACTTTGGACAGCAGTGTGGCACTGACCGACGCCTCGGGAGTCAAGCGCCAAGCTGCGTTGGATATCTTGTCTGCCGCTACGAAAGCCGGAACGCATGCGGCACTAAAACCGATAGCGTTAAGATAGTTATCCACAGGCAAAAGAGGTATTTACCGTCCAGCGAGGCTGGTGCTAGTTTGGAATTATGGAAAGCGCGCGCCGCTCCGCCTGGTCTCCAGCGCCGTCTCGAGGCAGGTCGCAGGCAGTCATGCGGCGTCAGCAGCTTCCGTCCTAACTCACCTGTGTTCCAAACGCATGTCGACTAAATTGTTCGTGGGAGGTATCCCATTCCGCATGTCAGAGGAAGAACTGCGCGGCGCATTCAGCGTCGCCGGCAGCGTGCTCTCGGTGTTCATCGCCAAAGAGCGCGACACCAAGCGTCCTCGCGGCTTCGGTTTTGTGGAGATGGCCAATAACGACGAGGCGGATAACGCGATTTCCTTGTTCAACGGCAAGGAAATTGGCGGTCGCCGCGTAGCGGTCAACCTGGCCCAGAAGGCTTGAGACCGATCCATCCGAAACCAAAACTCCTCCGGTATCACACCGGGGGAGTTTGTGTTGATAAGGGATGTCAGTTTTGGAAGGTCAGCGTGGCCAGGGTCTGCAGCAAATCATTTTGCTCGCGTGCCGAAGATGTGCGCGCCCAGATCAGATGCGTAGTTTGTCCCAGGGATTGCACATGCAGGACGTAAATTTGATGTTGCGCATCGTCCGTAGTCCAACCCACGGAACCGATAAGCAGACGTCCGCCCACCGAATAGATGGACGGGGTCGAAGTCGCCAGGGTGCTGATAAGTTCGCTCTCCAAGCGTTCATCATATGGCGTGAGCGAGAACCAGCGGTCTTCGGGAGTGGAAGAAGTGGTGGCCAGAGCTTGGGATTTGAAGGCTAGAGTCAAAGCCTGTGCGTCAATATTTTCGATATCGCTGGTCAGCGGAAATTTCAGCGAAACGCCCAAGGGCAAATCGACGGCTTCTTTCCAGCCTTTGATAGCGCGAGTCGGCGGAGGCGTGAGGGCTTGGGCTTTGCCCAGCAATTCGCGCTCTTCAGCTACGGCGCGCAGCGTATCTTGCGCTTTTTGGACTTCATCATTGGCCGAGGCGAGTTTTTGGTTGGCGTCTTGGATGGCTTGCTGGCTGGATTGGATAGCTTCGGCTGATTTTTTTTGCGCCTCATCAACTACGGTGGCCAGCCGCGTCCGATCGTCGTTGGCTTTCTTCAAAAAAATCCCCATGCCTATGCCCACGGCCACGGCCCCGAGCAGGATGGATAGGATAATCGAAGTGTAGCGCTTCATGGCCAGCAGTTTAGCTCATGCGTTCAGTTCCCGCCACGAGTTCGGCGGCTTTGGCCAGCGCCTGTTCGCGCGTCACGATTTCGCCTGCATCGCGCAGCGTTTCTATCTGGTTGATGATGGCGCCCAGCTGTTTGCTCGGTTTGAGTCCCAACGACAAAAGATCCCGGCCCTGGATAAGCGGTTTGTTCGGCTCCTTATCCAAACCGTATTGGTCCACGATGTCGGCGAATTTTTTGGCCAGGTCATAAACGCCGCGGTCAGTGCCCGGAGTCGTGCTGCCGCGCCAATCAGCTTCGCATGAGGCCAATAACACGCGCCAGTTCATAGGATGGATGGCTTTCAAGAGTTTGCGGATAGCATTTGCCAGGCTAGGCTCTTTCATTTCACCGCGTTCGAAAGCGCGGATGAAGGTTCCGGGTTTGAGATGTTGCGTGGCGATGGAGATGGCCGCGTCTTCCACGTCATGCGGGAACATCCAACGCGCGCCAAAGCTCTTCGTGGGTTTGGCTCCGGCCTCCTCATGTCCGATGGAGCGGATGCGACCGTCTAGGATTTTGGTGGTCGTGGCTTTCCCCAAGTCATGGCACATGGCGCCGGCCATGAGCATGAATTTTTCGTCCGCGTTAAAGTTCGCAGCATCACGGCGCATGATTTTTGCCGCCTGGTCCATGACGAGCAGCGTATGTTGCCAAGCATCGCCTTCTGGATGCCATTCGGGTTCTTGCGGCACGTCGATCAAGGCATGCAGCTCCGGAAAATATTTTTCCAATAATCCTAGCTCGCGCATGAGGTTCATGCCGACCGACGGTTTTTCGGCCTTGAGCAGGAGCTTTTTCAGCTCTTCCAGCACTCTTTCCGGCGAGAGCTCGTCCATGTCGCCGCGTTCCACCATCTCACGCATGAGTTTTTTGCTTTGGTCTTCGACTTTCAAGTCCAACCGCGCCGCGAATTGCACCGCACGATACACACGCAGGGGATCGTCCTGAAAACGTTCCGCATCGGTTACGCGCAGGATGCCATTTTTGATGTCTTCCAAGCCGTGGAATGGATCGATGCATTCTCCGGTCAAAGGATCGGCGCAGATCGAATTCATGGTGAAGTCGCGGCGGCGCGCAGCGTCCGTCACGTCCATGCCCGGATCGCCGCTCACCGCAAAACCCGTGTGGCCTTTGCCGATTTTTGATTCGCGCCGCGGAATAGAGACGTCAAATTCCACGTCATCACCCAAGCTGACTTTAAGGATGCCGAAAGCCCGGCCTACCAAGTTGACGCGTTCCGGGAAAAGCTGCATGAGCAAGGCCTCAAGCCTGTCCGGCGACACGCCATAGACTTCCAAATCAATATCTTTGGGTTGCAGTCCCAGTACCGTGTCGCGCGCAAAACCGCCCACGATCAAAGCGCGCGGTTCGTTATCCGGATAAGCCGAATCACGCGGCAAAGCGCGGATGGTGGTGGCCAACTGGTTCGCGGCTTGGATTAGGCGTTTATCCTGCGAAAACAGGCGGTCGCGCAATTCAGCCGAATCGTACGGACCGGTTTTTTCGTTGGTTTTAGGGGTAAATGGCATATGTTCCAAAAGCATACGAAAACAGCATAGCAAGACGCTGGATTTAGGCAAAATAAAGAGGCGTCCAGACACTTGTCCAAACGCCTCGCAAATTCCATCTGAAGCGACGAATTTTCGTCGGCTCGGATGGAAGCCCGTCTGACGATGACGGGCGAAGGGCGGGTCTCTACCATTCGGAGGTAGAGATGTCGGGGATGGAGAGGTAGCGTTCGCAGCCCTTCTCTCCTTTTTCATCCGTCACCTGCAACTCGCACTCTCCGGAATTGAAGTTGATGTTGACCATCACTTCTCCTCCTTCGGACTTATGCAGGGAGACTTCGACCAGAACATGTCCAGCCATCGGTCGAACTTTTGAATGTACAAGCCGTCTCCTGAAATCACGACTTGCGTCATGGCTTCGGGTAACGGGGCAGAACTGCACCCACGAGACCTGGGGGTTCCGCCCTACGGACAGTCCTATTACGGTCAGACTGAAAGAACCGGAACGAATTTGCCGTTATTTTGTTCAGGAGTTCAGCCCCGAACTTTTTCCCTAGTTCCGCCACGGCTGGCGGGCGTTTCCCTGTCAGCGGGCGGTCCCGACCGGGCAGATGATGACGTGACGCGATCTCCCGGAGGTGACCCGCCGCGCCTCGCTCTTGCACCTTCGGAACACGTCTCGGCTGATGCCGAGCACCTCCAGAGCCTGGGACAGACGGCTGTCCTGGCATCCTGCAGTCCACACTCGGGAAACAATCAACTGAGCTTCGATCTTAGACATTCGTTCTCCTTATAAAGTGCAGGACTCCTGAGCACGCACCATTGCGTGTTCTTTGGTCCTTCGTGCATTACCCATGGACAAGCATGTCAGGGATAATCCACGACGTTTATTATTATCATATGTAAAAGTAATTGTCAAGCCTTGACTATACAAAATTATTTATATCTCCAAAATTTTGCTTAAATTACTTAAATTTTTAGTATCAAATATATTTATATATTGAAGTATTTATATTCGATATGATGTTAATTCGCGTATTGACAGTTTAATTAATTAATTGTATGTTTGAGGTGTCATTCCGGGAAGGGTCTCGGTAGACCACAGAAGGAAGTGGCATCATGTACCTTCTAAGTCGGGTTGAGAAATGCAGGAGAGAGCAGCACGCGAGATTTGCGCCAGACCGCGTTGGACAACGTAAGCCGATCGTCTAATAATCGAGCGAGAATCTTTGGAGGGGAATCCGCTATAATGATTACAGATCGAGCCTGCGGGTGCCGACGGAAAAGGCCAGGAAAATCTTCAAGCCCAGGCTTGACTAAGGTGACTCCAGAGCGAGTCGCCAAGGAAAAGCATTCGGCCTAAGGTCACAAACGCAATCACGCCTGCAACTGCACTTTCCTCACACAGGAGGTGAGGTTGGAGCATGTTCAATCTGTAGTAAATATAGTCAGCCGTTGGGCCCCGGGTACTCCTCGGGGCCCTCTTTTATACCAAAAGGGCACGGTATGCCGCGCCCTCGTCGATTTACGAAATTCCTTTTTTACTTGCTTTCTCCGTAGTTTCCGGCAGCCTGCCATGCCAGGTCGTACAGCTGGCGCATGGTTTCGGCCAGCTCTTCGCTTTCGATCAAAACGCTTATCATCTTGCCTTTGAAAGTATAGAGGGCGATTTTATTCTTATAGATCGTGACGTCACCGTTAAAGTTGAATTTATTCTTGGGCAAGAACCTGACGGTCGCTCCGGGTCGCGGGGGATGCTCTTCGGTGGAAACGAACATGCCTTTGGACGTGATGCCGCGTTTCGTCAGTTCGGAACGGAAATTCTTGATGCCTTCGAGTTGCGGGAAGATGTTTTTGATCGAATCCACATTCCCGATTTCCTGGATCATGTCTTTTTTATCGAGAACGGTAGTCGTGATGTCGCCCAGAACGGCTTTGATGCCTTCGGTGCCTTCAAAAATCTTTACCACGGGTTTTTCGCCGCGCTGCAGCAGACTTAAATCGTTGATGCCAGTCTCGACTTCTTTGAGCGTACTCTCCATCTCCTTCAGGCGTGATTGCACGAAGGTCACGAGCCGCACCGGCGACTCGGCCGTGAACTGCGTTTTTTTGCCCTTTTGCAGCGAGCTCATAAGTCCGCGCTCGGTCAGGGATTCGATAACCGCGTAGGTAGTGACGCGTGAGACCTTGGCTTTACGCGCCAAGTCTTGGACTGAAGCCGGCCCCATCTCCAGGGAGATGAGGTAGATTTTGGCTTCGCTCTCGGTAAAACCGAGGGTTTTGAGCAAATTGTTCCATTGGGTCATATCGAGATTAGTATATCCTTTAGGTAAGAAAAATCAATGTGCCGCCTTACTTGCCGAGCAAGGACGAAAGTTCTTTCCGCACCACGTCGCGGTCGTCCCAGGCAGCGCTCTGGCCGTTAATCACCATGGATTGTTCCGCGCCTTTGCCCGTGATGAGCACCACGTCGTCGGGCTGGGCCAGGGTCAGCGCGCGCCGTATTCCCTCGCGTCTATCCAGGATGACGAATAAATCATGCCCGCGTTGCTTGCCGGCTTGTTCCGCTGCCACGGCGATGTCTTTTGCGATCTGCGCCGGATCGTCCTCGTACGGATCAACGTTGCTCACGATGACGAAGTCGGCCAGTCGTCCGGCTAGTTCTCCCATGATCGGTCGTTTGGCTTTGTCGCGCCCTCCGCCCTCGGCGCCCAGGAGTACGATGATTTTGTTGTCCGGATTTTTGATTAGACGCTGCGCCGTCGTCAGGACCGTGGTCATGCTTTCTTTTTCATGCGCATAATCCACGAACACGGTGAAAGGCTGTCCCGCCTCGATCCTCTCCATACGTCCCGGGATGGTCTGCAAGAGGTCAAAACCGCGCTGCACGGCTGCGGCATCCGCACCGAAAAGTTCGGCGATGATGATGGCCGGCAAAGCGTTCAGCACGTTGAATTCGCCCACGATATTCAGCCGGAAGTTTTCGGCGCCAAGCGTAAAAGCCACGCCCGCCGGGGTGGAAAAAGCGTTTTGCGCCTGGAAGTCGGCGCCGGGATTCAGCCCGAAAGTAATTTTTTGGTCTGTCGGAAAGGCCAGGAAAAAATCCTTATGCGGACTGTCGGAATTGAGGATGGAGATTTTCTCAATGGTTTTTCCGTTGATGGTTTTGCGCGCGCTTTGGGTGAGCGCCTCGAACATCTTGCCCTTGGCTGCTTTGTAATTCTCAAAACTTCCACCGTGAGATTGCAGATGTTCGGGCGTCAGGTTGGTGAACACCCCGATGTCGTATGCGATGCCTTTGTGGCGCCACTGCTTTACGCCTTCTGACGTAGTCTCGAACACGCAGTGCGTGCAGCCGGCGCGAACCATGTCGGCCATGATCTTTTGCATGACCAGGGGACCGGGCATGGTCATGTGGAATTTGTTCATTTCCTCCTTGTCTCCGATGCGGATGTTGGCCGTGCCGATGAGTCCGGTTTTAATGCCCGCGCCGGTCAGCGCAGCCCACACGAAATTGGCGCACGTGGTTTTGCCTTTGGTGCCTGTAATGCCGATGACCACCATCTTTTTGGACGGGAAGCCGTAACGCGCAGCTGCCGCATAGGCGAGCGCGAGATGGTAGGCGGATATAAGCCATTCCGGCGTCAGTTTTTTGAGGAGTTTCTTCGGGTTCATATCAAGCCTATATGTTACGGTTAATCCAGGAAAAAGCAAAAGTGCCGGTTTGTCTTGTCTAAAATATGATTGACTAGGCGCATTAAACCCTGTATATTCGCGTGGCTTAAGGGCCGTTAGCTTAGTTGGTAGAGCGCCGCGTTTGCAACGCGGAGGTCGCCGGTTCGAATCCGGCACGGTCCAC